>JAYUAP010000103.1:0-8496 GCA_043741255.1 Candidatus Saccharimonadota bacterium
ATTAGAAAGACTGTATCTTGGTATTTATTAGGGTCCGAAGCACCAAGTGAGTCAAACTTTACCCCAAAAACATAAAAACTAAAGAACATCGCCAGTAAACAGCCAAACCCGACGATAAAATATGTTGATTTGACGGTTGTTAATTTTCTAAATTCGGTGCGAAGACTATTAATCATTTCTTCGCCTTCTTTTCAAGCTTTGCTCGATATTCTTGTGCGCCAGAAGTTATTTCCAAGAAAACATCTTCTAGTGAGGCGCGTTGATTTGCCAGCTCCAGCACTAGTACTTTTGCGTTAAATAAAATTGCACCCAAATCGTCACTACTAACACCGTAAACTTCAAAGCCATTATCCTTAGGTTTAAAATCAAGCTTGGCGCTTTTTAGAGTGTTTTTCAAAACGTCATTTTTAGACGTCCGTACAAATACCGACTGGTGACCCTTGCCACTAATCAAACTTTTTACAGATGTATCGACAATCATTTTGCCCTTGCCTATTACCACTACGTTATCGGCCATCTGCGCGATTTCACTGAGCAAATGGCTAGATATAAAAACAGCGTTACCGGCGTCAGCATAATCTTTGATAAATTGCCGTAGCCATGCAATGCCTTCTGGGTCTAAACCATTGGCTGGCTCGTCCAAAAGTAGATATTTTGGCTTGCCCAAAATTGCCGCCGCAATCCCCAGGCGCTGGCTCATACCTAGTGAAAATTTACCTGGTTTTTTCTTGGCTACATCACTAAGTCCTACAATCTCTAATACTTCATCGACTCTAGCATCACTTATGCCACTAGCAGAAGCTAAAACTCTTAGGTGGTTGCGAGCCTTGCGTGTGGGATGAAAGGCCTTGGCTTCTAGTAAAATTCCAACTGTTTCTGATGGTAAATCGCTTTTATAAAGAGAGTGTCCTTCATACGTCGTACCGCCATCACCCCGGTCCAGACCCAACATCAATCTCATGGTAGTAGATTTGCCGGCGCCATTCGGACCCAAAAATCCAGTTACTTTACCTGTCTCTACTACAAAAGACAAATCATCCACGGCTAATTTTTTATGGTATTTTTTTGATAAACTTTTTACCTCAATCATTAAGTGACATTATACACCTCAAGCGTTTATAATTAAGCAGAAGGAGATAAGTTGAATAATATTATCGAGGTTAAAAACCTGAGCAAAAAATATGACAAAAAAACCGTAGTTGATAATATTAGCTTTTCTGTAAAAAAAGGCGAGGTTTTTGGAATTTTAGGGCCTAATGGCGCCGGCAAAACCACAACACTAGAAATGATAGAAACCTTGCGGGAAATTGACTCTGGCAAAGTAACAATAGACGGCATAAACGTTGAGTCTAACCCGGACGCCATAAAATATATTATTGGTGTGCAACAGCAGTCTCCAGCATTTATGGACAAAGTTAAGTTGACCGAGCAACTAGAACAATTCGCATCTACTTACGGTGAAAAAGTCGATGCCATAAAACTACTAAAAGAAGTAGGTTTAGAAGATAAAGCCAAATCATATGTAGAGAAATTATCTGGTGGCCAGAAACAACGCTTTAGCATCGTAGCGTCGCTAGTACATAAACCTAAAGTGTTTTTTATGGACGAACCAACTACTGGTCTAGACCCTCGTGCCAGACGTAATTTATGGGAATTAATCAATAAAATTAAAGAAGACGGCACAACCATTGTGCTAACAACTCATTACATGGAAGAGGCCGAGGAACTATGTGACCGAGTAGCCATAATGGACGAGGGCAGAATAATCGCCATGGACAAGCCCGATAAGCTAATCAAAGATTTGCTAAAAACTGGATTCAAGAAAAAAGTAGAAGTCCAGCAAGCCAACCTGGAAGATGTCTTTATAAAACTAACCGGCAAAGGACTGGGTAGGTAATTTATGAAGAAAAAATTATTGCCTGTCTGGGTTTTCGCCAGAATTGCGATTTTTCGCTCATTTCGTGACCGCATGTCACTTTTCTTTATATTTTTGTTTCCGCTAATCTTCTTATTTATTTTTGGAGGGATTTTTGGAGGTAGTGGTGATGTTTCGTTTAGAGTTGCGCTGATAAATCAATCTAGTAGTGATTTTTCTAACCAGTTTGTACAGTCGGCCAAAGACAATAAAGTCCTAAAAATCGACAAAGAAATCACAAACTATGACCAATCACTAGAGAAAATGAAGCGTAGCCAGATAGACGCCACAATCATACTGCCTAGTGACTTTGGTAATCTTTCTAGCAATGGATATCCGGCTGGCGAAGCAAAGATTATTTACACCCAAAATTCTACTCAGGCTGGCCAAACTTTGGGGTCAATTTTAAACAGTATTTTCGGCAGTATTAATTCTGGATTTGTAAAAAACGAGACACCGTTTACCGTAAAATTGGAGCAAACAAATGAACGAGCGCTAAGTTCTTTTGACTATGTGTTTTCTGGACTGGTTGGATTCGCTATTATTGGACTGGGAATTTTTGGACCAATGGGAGTCTTTCCAGAGCTAAAAAAACAGGGTATTTTGCGCCGGCTTCACACTACGCCGTTAAAAGTTTGGCAGTACTTTTTAGCTAATGTAATTTCACAGTCGAGTGTTGGTATTTTATCAGTGGCTTTGATGTTTGTAGTTGGGGTAACAGTCTTTGATTTAAATGTTGTTGGTAATTTATTGGCTCTGATTTTGTTTGTAATCTTTGGGATAGTCACGATATTTGGCATAGGACTAGCTGTAGGCGGTTGGGCCAAAGACGAACGTCAAGCCGCACCCTTGGGCAACATTATTACCTTCCCAATGATGTTTTTAACAGGTGCATTCTTTCCTAGATTTCTGATGCCAGAATGGCTACAAAGCGTATCTACATTTTTGCCATTAACACCTGTGATTGACGGAATTAGGCTGATACTGAACGAAGGTAAATCACTACTAGAAATTGGTCCACAAATCGGCCTAATAGCAATTTGGATGGTGGTAATTTACTTCATAGCTTTCCGCGTGTTCCGCTGGGAATAAACTGTAGTAGAAAAATAGTACAAATGATGTTATAATAACTCATATGTCAACTATGGAGTTAGAGCCCCTACTATTTGAGTCTTCCCCACCATCCCCAGATATTTCTGAGGCTTTTGATGCAAGCCAATTTTTAGACCGTTTCCGACAAGAAGCCAACGAGCAAAAAATAAGAGCTGGCTCACCGATAAAAACTAGTCATAAAGACTTCGAGGATTTGTATACAGAAGAAGCAAGAGATTTGGTAGAGCACCAGTCCGAGCAACTATTCCGGCTGGGAGGCAATGTAATAGAAAATCCAGAAAAAAATAAACAATATTATGAAGAAAACTATATAAAAGCTGTTCGCTTCGTTGGTAAAAACTCATTAAGAATGGCAGAAAATGGTGCTGGCTATTTTGCAGAGAACTTTAGAAACGATAAACGCAGAGAACTTATTCTAAAACAACTTGCTAAAGACTTCAGACGCAATAACTATTTGTTAAGTGAAAAAGTGGATGCAGACAACCCGGTTAAACCAACAACCTGGAAATCCTCTAAGCCTCATATCCTTGGACCAAAAGATATGCAAGAAATTAGTTCCGAATATTCTAGCCTTGGGTCTAGTTCTATAAGAAAAGTCCTAGTCGGCAGAGACTACGATGTAAAAGATTTTTTGACAATGACTAAAAATGAAGCAAGAAAAATAAGGCGGACTAAAACTTACGCTGAGTTACCGACCAGCGTAATAAATATTGCACTGATTGACTATACAAGCAATCCTAGGGCATATTTAGATACTGTGTTAGGTCGCACTAAACAACTTATGGGTCTTTCAAAGGCAATCACAAAATCTACTGCAATCAATATTGCTAGAACAAGTGGCAAGGAACTAACAAAAACCGGCGAAGAATACGAAACTAAATTTAATGAACTGTCTAACCTACCTAAATATAAAGATTTTGGAGCATCTATTGTAAAAAAAGGTTTAAGAAATAATCTAGAAGACCCAGTGTCAGCCATGGACGAAATTGTATCCACCTATGAACAGCTGAGCAATGACCCTGAACTTAGCAGTACGCCACATTACCTAATCAAAAGATTTTCAATAAACTATGTTTCTGAAGAAAAAACCAAATCAGCACTTTTAAGAGGCCAGCAAAACTATGAAAAATTAGTTAATAATAAAAGATTTGTTGATTTCTTTGATTTTAGAACTCTCAGAAACGTGGCTTACAATAACAGATTTAGCACAAATAACTTTTTAAATAATGTACTTAGGCGTTATAAGTCCATGAGAACCAACGAGGAATTTGAAATCATCGATAATAATATTATTAAATCGGTTCTTATAAGGTCACCTAGAGTTGCCTATGAAAAACTAACAGAAATAGTTAGCTCTTATAACCAATTTAAAAATGACCCTAGATATATGCACTTGCCTGACGCCTATATTAAAGACGTGGCGCAAAGCCAGACAAAAAAACCTGAAGTATATTTAAACAAATATCTCAAAAGTCATAACACCTACATTGTAGAAAATGGCTTAGACAAAAAATTTAGCGCCTATACAATAAAAAATGAGTTTGATAGAACTAACAAGTGGTCCAAGCGTAATCTGACAAAGGCATCATCATTGTTTGATGAACTAGCCGACGAAGTTGACTTAACAAACTTGGGCCCACATTTTCTTGGGTATGCCTGCCTGTATCGCCCTAATCAAATTGAAGTTTTTTTAGATGAAGCCAGGTCTAAAATATATGAAATGCTAGATGACCCTAAATATACCGGCTTTGAGGTTAACTATATTAAAAATATTGTGCTTGAAAGTTTCATGAATGCCAACTCTGAAAAATTAATCGAAAATAATCCTGAAGATATTTTTGATAAATTATATGCAGACGAAAGATTTGCGATGTTCCCATTGGCCACAATTAAATCAGCCGTTAATACATATGGTCCAGGCAACGCTGAAAGAATCTTACTTCATTTAGCAAATAAATAGGTTTATAATAACTAATACCTACTTAGTCATGAGTCTTGGCTCCGGCCAATTCCATAGTCTATCAGGCTCTTACGCATATATAGATAATCATACTCCGGTCCCTGTGCATCTTTAATCATAAATTTATAAAACCTAATTTATAGTTAAGGATTGTTTAATGGACCCGACAAAACTTATTAATCAAAGGGTGGAAGTTATTGCTTGTTACCGCAAAAATTGCATGCCCGTAAAAATGAAACACAAAAACCAAATAATAATATTTAGCGAACTAGGACTAAAGCACCCCACCATGAAAGGCCAGCGCATGGTGCACGTTTTTGACATGAGTGACGGTCTAAATGATTACCGCCTGGAATTCGACGCCGAAAGCCTAACTTGGACGCTAGTCGCCATGATTGAGAAACAAAATGCTGAATACTGAAGAGCCGAGGATTATGTTTATTGATTTAAATAGTGCTTTTGCTACAACCGAGCAACAAGCGCATCCATCATTGCGCGGGCGAGCAATTGGCGTGACTAATCGCTTGTCTAAATATTGCTGTGTAATTGCCTGTTCTTACGAAGCAAAGGCTATGGGCATAAAAGTCGGCATGAACCTTCAGGAGGCAAAGAGAATTTGCCCAGACTTTGTAATGCTAGAAAGCGACCCATCCAAATACCACTACGTCTACCAAAAAATCATGAAAATTATGGGCGATTATTCGCCAAACTTTAAGATGAAATCTATAGACGAAGGTATCATCGACTTTCATGGTATGGATTATTTATTAAAGACTAAGTCTATGAGCGGTATAGGTTACGAGATAAAACAGCGTGTCAAAGAAGAAATTGGCAGTTATATGACCATCAACGTTGGCATCGCACCTAACAGATTTTTGGCCAAACAAGCCGCCAATTGGCACAAACCCGATGGCCTAGATGTCATAGATTATCGCAACTTACTTAGTTACTACGAAGGTATTAAACTAACTGATTTAACTGGAATTGCTAAAAGGTTTGAGGCCAGGCTCAAAGCTGTCAGCGTCTTTACACCGATGCAATTCTTTGACGCTTCGGCCGATACGTTAAAACGCCACGTCTTTCATAGCGTAATAGGTGAAGATTGGTACAACCGCTTGCACGGCTGGGAGGTGGACCAAAACCCAACAAACAGAGGCCAGGTAGGCAGACAATTTGTACTGGACGTACGCACAACTGACGAGAATTTAATACTACCCCGCTTCCACTATTTGTGTGAAACAACCGGTAAAAAACTTCGCCACATAGCCATGAATGCACGCGGAATTATAGTCTGGGCACACTTTGCCAATGGCGAGCGCTGGCACAACCGCACTACCTACACTTACTCTTTTTATACCGACAAACAAATTTATTCTCGTGCCCAAAAGTTATTTGAAAGTCGGCCAAAGCACATGGTTATGTCTGCCATGGGCATTACTTGTTTTCAGTTAGAACCATCCACACGCGACCAACGTAGCTTGTTTAAAGAAATTAACAAAGAAGACCTGCTGAGTTTTGCCATAGATGAAATTAATGAACGCTACGGAACATTTATGATTTGTTCGCTAAATTCACTGGAAGGCAAGAAAAAAGTTAAGCAAAAAATACCCTTCGGCAGTACTAACTATTTTGATATTTTGCTTAGATGAGGGACTTAAAACTTTAATAAATATAGGTTTTGTTGTATAATATACTTAATGGAACATGAGACACACATATACGGAACGCCCGAAATTATTGGCCAGCATCAATCAGATTCTGGTAGTATTCCCATATTTAAGCCCGCCGAATTTCTAGAAAAGTTTCGTGAAATCGTAAAAGAAGGAAGAAATAGTAATAAAGATTTTTTGCCAGGAGAAAATGCAAATCTTTTAGATTCCTTTGTACATGAAGCTAAAGTTCAGCTGGACAATGAGTCTGAACGGCTACAACGAAGACTGCCTGATTTTATGGCTAACTACCCATACAAAGAAGATTACGCAAAAGAATTTATTAGATCAGCCAGATTTATAGGAGTAGTTTCGCTTAGAAATAGAGACAAGGGCCGACCGGAATTGGCAGATGATTTATTTAAAGAAGATAATACAAAATTAGTGATTCATCAACTTCTCAAGGAAAATCGTAGAAATGCTTATTTATTAAAAGATGATATCCCTTACGGACAATTTGGAGGAAATATATGGAAGAGTACAAGACCTCACTACTACGGTCCGGAAGATATTGAGGAGCTAAAGGATAGACACCCACAAATTAGTAGAGCCCTACTTCGGAACATCATCCTCAGGAATCGTCATTCGGACAAAGTGTTTAAAGTTATGGATTACGCAGTTGATACCCTAAAAGATATAAGGGGAAATCCTGGGAACGCCATGGTAACTGATGCAACGATTCTTTTTCTGGCAGCAGAGACAAAAGGCAAACAATTAAAACAAAAAATAACCAAAGAGAGAAAGAAAAAAGAGATTCCCAAAACAGAGCAACAAGAATTGTTACAAGTTGATGATTTTATGGATACACTACGCACAGATTCTCGCATGAAAGCTCTTAATAAAAAAGGTTACGGACAGTTGAAATCAATGAAAAAAAGATATGATGAAGTAAAAACAATTGCAGAACCATTACTAGAAAAGTTTAAAAAAGAATTGCCAAATATGGTAAAAATAGAAGCCACAAAAGAGCATATTGACTCATTTATGCAACAGGCTGATTTTGTGATTAAGAACGTTACAACTTTTTCATTTTTGTTAGCAAGAGACAAAAAACCAGATTTGGGAAAGTTTTTTAACGATAAAGAATTTGCTTCAAAAGTTATAGACAAAACTTTAGTTGATTTAGTGGGAATATTTAATAGACTTACCGCAAAACCAACACGCCTAAAATTAACCCCAGGGTCGTGGAAAGCCTGCCGACCAGATCTTTATTCGCCATCAGAAATTGACGAGTTTTTAAAACAAAATTCTCATGAGAGAATTGCAATAATTAGGGAAGCATTTATAAAACATGCCCATAACCCAAAAGAATATATTATCAATAAGTTCAAAAAAACGGACCCTAAAACAATCAGAGAACAGATTGAGCAAACTATGGATATCCGTAAAATTGGCTTTATTGGTGAGCCTTTACTAAAATATGCTGATTATAAATTTATGGATAATGAAGCCCAAAAACAATATTTTATCGATAAAGCCACAGTTGCAAAGAAAATGTTAATAGACAGTCCAGATAAGGACTACCTGTCGCTGGGTGTCAGAATGATAGACATATCTATAGCCAAAAATGTAGACAAACCAAAAGAATTTTTAGACGTGCTACTGGCTACGGCTGAACAAATGTTGGCTAATCCTAAATTTGCTCAATATTCTATACAAGAAATTCGCAACGCAGTAATATCTTCACCCAATAACCCTACCGAAGCACTATATCAAAGAAAATAATTGATATATATCACTAGTTTTGTTGATTGAACTCACATAATCTTAAGTTATTTTTGTCGTAAAATAGAAATGCA
>JAYUAP010000104.1:0-3657 GCA_043741255.1 Candidatus Saccharimonadota bacterium
GTACTAGATGTCGATACACCTAAACAGTTTGCTTTTCTAAAACAGCCTTGGACCAGACGTACAGCAGTAGTTAGTGAAAGAATCCACGGTGGATTAAAAGGTGATGAGCATAGTGCACAGTTAATTTCAGTGGTTGACGACACAAGTCGGACTGTAGCCGAACAACTTCGAACGGACCTAAAGTCGGCCCTTGGCCTGGGCTATATTTTTGTGAATGACCTTATGAACTACGAGGGTAACTATCACAACCTAATAATTTGCCCCAAATCTGAAGTTAAACAAACTTACAAATATTATTTGATAGACCAGCCGTTAGGCCGAATGCTGGACCCATCTAAACTTATTTTGCCTGTAGCCAACGCTTTAACTAACCTAACTACACCAAAGGGCATTCCGGCACATTTTTCCAGAATTTAAACTACAGCGTCTTCGCCGAAGTGTTTTTTGAGCCGTGCACGGATTGAACCTGGGTGTCTGCCAAACGTTTTTGTGAGTTCACCCACCTTAACCTTTTCTTTTTTACTAAACAACTTTACCAGCTTTTCATCGTCATCGGTCGTCCATGGCCGGAAGGCATTAGGATAAGTCTCACGCATTTTGGATATCTTTTCATTCCATCCAGATTTTTTCTTTAAACCTTCATCTTTTATTTTTATCCGTTTCTTGGCATTTTCACGCAAGGCCTCATGCTGTTTGGCATGCCTTGCAGACTTACTCCGTAAGGTTTCATCAATATTTAGAGCTTCCGGGCTAACGCGTAGCGCCATGTTGTTTATGCCCACTAGACTTAATGAATCTAAGTTTTTTACCCTAGACAAAGCCACGTATCCCATGCCTTCTACAAAGGCTTTGCGCAGATCAATCCGTGCTCCGTCCAGCGTCATACCTTGGCTTTTATGAACAGTTATGGCCCAGGCTAGCCTTAGCGGTAACTGGCTAAGTGAAGCCCGTTTTTTATCACCATCTTTTAAATCCCATGTGTCTGGTGTGATGGTTAATGTTTTACCATTTTTTAGCTTTACTATCGGATAGTCGGTTAACGGCTCAAAATCTTCTATAACTCCAAGTGAGCCATTAACATATTTTTTATCTGGACTGTTTTTAATACACATTACCAGGGCGCCTTTTTTGAGCACCAATTCTTCACTTGCTAAACAAGATTTTTTTAGTGTCTCGACATAATTTGTCCGGCCAGTGGAAATCATTTTGTATTTGTGTTCATCACCAGCCAGTTCAGCCAGTTTTGCACTATTAATAGTATCTACGTCTATGTTTATGGTGTGTAGCTCAGTTGCTTCGCCAATATGCATGTTTTGTCGATTCATTAGTCTTTCGACATGGCGGCGTCGTATGTCGGAATTTCTGATGGCTGTTAAAATCTCTAGGTAGTCTGGGTCATCCTGTCTGTGTTGCTCATCTAGGTAGCAAATTACTGGGTCAATTTCTTGCCAGACATTTGAATTTATCACAAATGAGCCCTGTAAAGACTCGGCCCGATTTATCGGTGGCAGTTGGAAAAAATCACCACACATAATGACTTGAATCCCGCCAAAAGGTATGTCCTCGCCCCTCACCTGCCTGGCAATTCTGTCTACCATGTCTAGACGGAAATCGTGCAACATCGATATTTCATCGATGATAAGAACGTCGGTTTTGCCAATAGTGTCTATCCGGCCCTGTTTCATGTCACTAAAAAAGTAGTCGTGCAGGCTGTCATGTATGCCAATACCCGACCATGAATGAATCGTGTTGCCACCCAGATGTGTGGCAGCCAAGCCCGTGGTTGCGGTAATTGCTAGCGTTTTGCCAGATTTTTTAGCATGTTTTATAAACTCATTTAACACATAAGTTTTACCAGACCCAGCCGGGCCAGTCAGCATTACGCTGTGCCCAGCGAGCATAATCTCGAGTGCTAATGTTTGGTCCATAGAACTACTATTATATATCAATTCGTTGTCTAGATTCTTCGGCAAATGTTTGTAAATTTGCCGTCAAAATATCACAGTCTTTGCGTGACATTGCTTCGTATTTTTTTATTATTTTTTTAAAGCCATCGTCTAGCTTTGTTGGCATATGCTCCTGCAGTAAATCCTGGACTCTGCCGGTGTTGTCTGGGTCTTTTGTGTGGATGTGCTTTTGCGCCCTTGTAACTTTTTTGTCCGTCCATTCAAAAGCATATGTAGACCGGTAACCATCATTGATAGACATGAACTCGGTTTCTGGCTCTGCTTCAACGTTTTCTTTCTCGACCTCTACTGTCCTGACAAACCATACTGGCTCTGCCATAAACATAGTCCATTCTTTAAACCCTACTCTAGCAATCCTACCAGTAAATCTATGCGTGGTGGTATGAAATTCGTTGGCAGATTCTACAGACAAATACTCCACTTCCTCGGTTGTAAAAAACCTAGAATTTTCAGCATTCTTATTATCGATTAGTTTTTCTTGGTCTTTTGCAAGACAGATACCAATTTTAGCAATCTCAAACATTTGCTCAGGTAAAGGCATAGCCTGAGTCACCAAAATCTCCTTATTCATAGCAATATTATACCATTTATTCATAGTATACGACACCACATATTGACTACTTTTTCAATGCATGCTATCATTATATTCTAAAGGCCGGTAAGCGAGCGTGATGCCGCGAGCCGGTTTTTACTTTTTATGGGGATACTAATTTGGCTTTGAATGTGTTTGGCATATTTTGGTTTTTTGAAAGCCGAACCTGCACGAGTTATTAATTTTTTTGAAAGAGTTTTCATCATTAATGTTTCATAATCACCTTTAAAAACTTTTTTTAAGGTATTTTTTTCATAATGACACCGAGCGGCGTATGCAAAAATATCTGCAATTTGTTCTTCAGTATCAAAATTATTTTTTGTGACAAAAGAAATTGACGTTAGTGCTTCTTTTACGCTTTTATGACTTATCCCAAATGATGAAATTCCCTGGGACAGAAAAGAAGATAATGATTTAAGAAAATAAAAATCTTTTGATGCTGTTGCAGATTCAATAACAATCTTGCCCTTAGCGCCTTTAGCCAACAAAAAACAAATGAAGCTTTTTATCATTTCGTCTGATGTTTCTTTGTATATTTTTTTATCATCCCAACGCTGTACTTTGGCCTGAGTTTTATCAACCAAAACATAAAGAAGTTTAAAATCTCTTCTAAATAAATTTTCTTCAAGATCTACAAGAAAATCGTCAAAAACTTTTTTCACTTTGAAAATCGAGAAACTATTCTCCTTTCTACCAATTTCACTGGAATGAAAAATAATATCTGGGTCACTCCAATATTTATACTTGATGTTGGAAGCAATTTGTTTGAGTTTAACTCTTTCACTCTCCTTAACAACACACCCTGCTAAAACATAGTACTTGGAATTCGTGTCCTTAGGACTTGCCGTTCCCGTTTCATCAACAAAAAGGACATACTCATCTTGATCCATAATTATTACTGACTCAACTCGAAAACATTAACTCTTGTTTGCTGGGTTGTATCACGATTTCTGACAGTTACGGTATTGTCTTCAAGGGTTTGGAAGTCAATAACTACACAGTATGGGGTGCCTATTTCATCTTGGCGCCGGTAGCGTTTACCAATGTTGCCGTTGTCATCCCACATGACGTTTCCGTGCTTCTGCTTTAGCGTTTTGT
>JAYUAP010000105.1:0-3654 GCA_043741255.1 Candidatus Saccharimonadota bacterium
GTTTGGCGCATTCTGGGCGAAAAAATGATAATTAGCACTCTAGGTTGACGAGTGCTAATTTAGTTTGATATTCTTGTAGTAGTAACTATCTAACGTTGCTAGAAAGTGGGAACAATTTATGACTCCATCTTCACCGGATTTTCAAGAATTTTTAAATCATTTAACTGATAATGCCTTGGGTGCACTGCGTAATGCAGATGCCATTGCACGGGGCACAGGCAATGCCTATGTTGGCACAGAGCATTTACTAATGGGTCTTCTGGCTCAAGACAGCTCAATGGGAGCAAAAATTTTGGATGGTGCTGGTGTAACGCTTTCTAAAGCACGTTTATCTCTTAGTACAGACCCTAATCCTCAGAGCCCATATGAAGCTAAAGGTCTAAGCGAAGTAGCCAAGCTAACTCTCAAAATGGCTTATGAAATATCTCAGGATTACGGTCAAGATTTTTGCGGAACCGAGCATATCTTATGTAGTTTGCTAACGCAAAAAAATTCACGAGCAGTAGAACTACTACGCGAAATGAGTATTAATGTCCCAATACTTACAACTGAACTGGAGCAGTTTTTGCGACGCCAACACGAAAGTGGGGGCACGTATGAAGCCCTAAAAAAAGATAAAAAACAAAAGCGTACAGCGCTGGAGTTTTTTGGAACGGACCTCACATTACAAGCCAGACGTAATAAACTAGACCCAGTAATTGGTCGTGAAGCCCAAATTCGTCGGGTAATAACTATTTTAAGCAGGCGTAATAAAAACAACCCAGTGCTTATTGGTGAACCAGGAGTTGGTAAAACTGCTATTGTGGAGGGTTTGGCTGCGCGGATTGTCGCCGAGGACGTGCCTGATAGTTTATTAGACAAAAGAATTGTCATGTTAGATTTGGCCGCTATGATTGCTGGCACAAAATACCGTGGTGAGTTTGAAGAACGACTTAAAAAAGTCATGAACGAACTAGAAGACGATAAAAAAACAATTGTTTTTGTCGATGAACTACATTTATTAGTTGGTGCCGGAGCAGCTGAAGGTGCACTAGATGCAGCAAATATGTTAAAACCAGCCTTAGCCCGCGGTAAAATCCGAATGATTGGCGCAACAACCACTGATGAGTATACAAAATATATTGAAAAAGACGCAGCTTTAGAACGTAGATTCCAGCCTGTTATGGTACCAGAAGCTACAGAGAGTGAAACCGTACAAATCTTAAAAGGACTAAAAAAACATTATGAATCATTCCATAACGTTACTATCAGCGACGAAGTGATTGAGGACACAGCCAGATTTGCCAAAAGGTACATCAATGACAGGTTTATGCCAGATAAAGCGATTGATTTACTAGACGAAGCTAGCGCCCATTTGCGGGTAGACAAGGGTAAAACTCCGCCAGAACTTCGCAAAGCCCAAAAAGAGTTGAGACTGTTGCAAATAAAGATTGAAGACGCCGCCGCCGCCGAAGATTATGAAACAGCCGCACAATATAAAACCCAGGCTAGTAAACTGTCGCGTGAAATATCTGAATTGCAGGCCAAGCACAAAGACACAAAAAAACTGTCATTAACTAGCGATGATGTGGCTGCGGTGGTCGCCAGAATTACCGGCGTGCCAGTAACCAAAGTCATTCGGTCTGAGGCTAAGTACCTACTTAATCTAGAGAAAACACTTAGCGGTCATGTAGTCGGCCAAAAAGAGGCAATAAAAGCAGTGGCTCGTGCCGTAAGAAGGAGCAGGAGTGGTATATCGGACTCCAATCGACCAATTGGTTCATTCATTTTCCTCGGTCCTACCGGCGTTGGTAAAACTGAGCTTGGGAGAGTTTTAGCTAGAGAATTTTTTGGTAGCGAAGAAAACCTGGTTAAAATCGACATGAGTGAGTTTGGTGAACGACACAATGCATCTAGGTTAGTGGGTACATCTGCCGGATATGTTGGTTATGATGACGGTGGGCAGTTGACGGATAAAATTCGTCGCCAGCCATACAGTCTTGTGCTGTTTGATGAGATAGAAAAAGCTCATTCAGATGTATTCAATCTAATGCTACAAATACTTGAGGATGGTCGTTTAACAGATGGTAAAGGTCGTATTATCGACTTTAGCAACACAATCGTTATTATGACTAGCAACATTGGAGCTGATAAATTACAAAAAGAAGCTAGGCTAGGCTTTGAAATTAGGACGAAAAAAGATCGCCAAGATTTGGACAATTTACACGTGCAAAATAAACAAGATATTCTAGAATCGTTACACAAAATTATGCGCCCAGAACTGCTTAATCGTATCGATAACGTTGTAGTGTTCCGGTCGCTTACAAAAGCTGAGATTTTAGAAATTCTAGATATTCAGCTCAAGAAGCTAGCAGGTCGTCTAGTACACAGTGGAATTGGTATCAAGCTAACACGGAGTGCAAAAAAATATTTGTCAGAAAAAGGTTATGACCCAAAAAATGGTGTAAGACCACTTAGGAGACTAATTCAAGACACGTTAGAGGACGAAATATCTAATGGGCTTTTGGACGGTCGCTATACCAAAGGCGATTTCGTAAACGTTAGCACTAAATCCGGACAACTTACTTACGATATAGTCCGCGAATAATATATACTGTCTCTAAGGTATATGAGTAAATTTTCAAAGTATTTTAATGTTGGTTTGCTGATTGTTTTGCTTGGCCTGCTTGGCTTTGGGGCAACTCACAGCCGACAAATTCTGGATTATTTTGCTCTGCGTAATTATCAGCCGTCATCGCGGGTTGTTGAGCTGGCCAACGTTACAACAATGAATGATAAAACTCGCAATGTGTTTTACGTTAACCATCCAGACCTGCAGACTAAACAGCAATTTGCTGGGTCGTGCACTCAACAAGAGCAAACTATTGTGCTGGGTTGTTTTATAACTAATGACGGAATATTTTTGCTAGATGTATCTGACCCCCGCCTCCAGGGAGTAGTTGAAGTAACAACTGCACACGAAGTTTTGCATGCTATGTATGACAGGTTGAGTGGTGATGAGAAAAAACATGTTGACCAAATGACAGCTGATTTTTTTAGTAAAATTACCAACCAACGCATAAAAGATAACATCGAAAATTATCGTCAAAAAGACCCTTCAGTAGTACCAAATGAACTACATTCGATTCTAGCAACTGAAATAAAGGATTTAAGCCCAGAACTTGAGCAATATTACGCCAAATATTTTAAAGACCGCAAAGCTATAGTTATTTTTTCTGAAAAATACGAGCAAACATTCATAGATATCGAAAATCAAGTAAAAGCCTATGACATGCAACTAAAAAGCCTCAAATCAGAAATAGATGCCAAAGAAGCCCAAATTAATAATCTTGGTGCCAGGATTGATTCAGAGCGTTCCAGGCTAGATAATCTAAGAAAATCAAAGAAAGTTGCAGAATATAACGCCGAGGTTGAGGGCTATAACAACCTTGTTAATGAGTACAACAGAACTATTAAGGAAAGACAGGCTCTTGCAGAGCACTATAACGCCATAGTTGATGAATATAATAAGTTAGCAACAACCGAATCAGATTTAATAAAAGCCCTAAAAACTAACGATATTCAACCAATTAAAGGCGCCCAGTAATGGCTAAAAGACAATCGCTAAGATTTGTGTGTAATAATTGTGGCACAGAATTTAGCACATGGTCAGGC
>JAYUAP010000106.1:0-1408 GCA_043741255.1 Candidatus Saccharimonadota bacterium
GTCACTATACAAAGTATAGTATATTAAAATGTCAGCTTTAAAAGTAACAAACCTAAAAAAAGTATATGCCGATGGCACAAAAGCCCTAAAAGGTATTGATTTAGAAATACCAGAAGGCTCCTTTTTTGGCCTGCTCGGCCCTAATGGCGCTGGCAAAAGTACACTTATACATAGCTTAGTTGGGCTGTCTAAGCCAACTAGTGGCAAGGCTCTAGTTTTTGGTAGTGACGTGGTTAAAGATTATCAATCTGCCCGCTCATATATTGGACTTGCTCCTCAAGATGTTAACTTAGATTGGTTTTTAAATGTCGAGGATACGCTAGATTACCATGGTGGCTACTTTGGTATGACTAAAAAAGAGCGCAAAGAGCGAATCGATGAACTCTTAGAAGTGTTTTCCTTGCAGGACAAGCGTAAAACCAACAGCCGGTTTCTGTCCGGCGGTATGAAACGTCGAGTTATTTTGGCGCGCGCCCTAATGCACCGACCAAAACTTTTGATTCTGGACGAGCCAACAGCCGGTGTAGATGTCGAACTTAGGCTAGAACTCTGGAAATATATCAGCGAAATTAATAAACAAGGTACAACCATTTTGCTAACCACGCACTACATTGAAGAAGCTGAACAACTTTGTGATAGATTAGCTCTAATAAATAAGGGCCAGATTGTAAAAACCGGCACCCCTGCAGAACTTATGAAATTCTATAAAAAGAAAACCCTAGAAGACGTCTACCTAGAACTTATTGGGCGTGGCGAGCTAACAAGGACTACTAAATGAAAAAATGGTTACCTTTTTGGACAGTATTACGGCGAGAGCTATACAGATTTTGGGGTATAAAGCGCCAAACCATCCTAGGACCGCTACTGGAAACAGCTCTATATATAAGTGTCTTTGGCGCAGCTTTAGGCTCGCGTATCAGCAACTTAGAAGGCTATCCATATATTGTATTCATTATCCCGGGGTTACTCATGATGAGTTTTGCAATGAACATATTTTCTAACAATGCCAGCTCACTCATGCAACAAAAAATGCAAAAATCCATAGACGACCAACTTAGCTCCCCCATATCTAACACTCAGCTTTTTATGGCTTATGGAGTTGGCGGTTTTGTCCGTGCAACAGTAATTGTGCTGATAACCTACCTTACGGCCTTGTTTTTGATTAACGACTTACCTATGGTTCATCCGTTTTTATTTCTACTGAGCTTTTTATTTATCGGCTTTTTCTTTGCTATGCTCGGTGTGTTAATTGGCCTACGCTCTGAAAAATTTGATGACCTTAGCCTTTATCAAACATTTATCCTGCAACCACTTATTTTCCTAGGTGGTGTTTTTTATTCTGCCACATTACTACCCCCCGTCTTTGAGGCTATAACCAAGTTTAACCCCATCTATTACATGATTAACA
>JAYUAP010000107.1:0-3603 GCA_043741255.1 Candidatus Saccharimonadota bacterium
TCCAACAAAAGGCAACACGACAAGTCAGATAAAATCTGCAATGTGTGTGGTGGTAACAATCATGACGCTTCTAAGTGTCGCCACCGCTCCAGCGAGTATGCTAATCTGTCGGACAAACCATACGTGGGATCAGAAGGCCATACGAAACTTGTCGCTGCTAAGGGTCCATCTTATACCCGGATCCCTTACTCCGCACAAGCGGCCACAACGGGAAAACAGGCTGAACAGAGCAAGAAAGGAGACACAAAGCAGTCTTCCTCATCTCATTACCAGCCTGCTACCAACAAGAAGCCTTATGATAAGGATTGGAAGAGCAAAAGTAAGTTAATAACTTCGCTTAACCTTAAATCTACTACCTCAGACTTTCTAACGGTTTCACTCACCCCACTGTCAATTCAGGGGATGCGAGAAAGCGTTAGAGGCGAGGCCCTCCTGGATACCGGCTGTTTAGCTGGCGATTTTATTTCGGAGAGAATAGTAGATAATAACAATTTACGGTTTTTAGTAGAAAATTCTAGTAATACTTTCACCGTCTGTTCTGGACTAGATAATCAATGTTACGACATAAAAAACTCGATTCCACTGCGTGTGTCATTTTTAAATGAAGCGATTAATAATTCTGATACTTTTGATATCAATGCTATTATTTTGAAAGACACCCCTATTGATTTGATCATAGGAAGGGAAACGATAAAGAAAAATCAGCTTTTTCGAAAGATTCCTAGTCAATTAGACGTATCTATAACGGAAGATACTTTTTCCGAGGGAGCGAAGAAACAGTGTGGCTGTCAGCCGAATGGAGATTTGCAACCTCAACTAAGCAGCCCGACAGTAGCCCAAACATCCCGTTTGTTAGCGTCTTTACACCTTGAGTCTGAACAACTCTTGGGGATACCTCTACCTGATGACGATGATATCGATCACGATAAGACTGATACTTTTAAACCGTGGTTACCCACGATATCCGATGTGGATATACTCTCATTAATCCATATATCTGGAGATGACGACTTACAAAAAAGGTTACGCTCTTTATGCGAAGAATTTAGAGATATTTTTAGTAATGAGTTACCTAAGGAACCTGCTAGAATACCTGAATTTAATCTCGTAGTCGACGATGAAAAATGGCGAGTTAGAAAAAACAGAGATGGTCCAAGAACCCAATCTGCTGTTAAGCAATCTGCTCTTTTTCAGACTGTTGAAACCCTGTTAGAACAAGGGATCATAGAATATTCACAGTCGGCACATTATAGCCAAATCCTGATGGTGCCCAAACCGGATGGTACGTTTCGTATCTGTGTAAAAGATCATTGCACTCCTGATGCTAGTTGGCCTATACCAAATATAGCAGAGATGCTAAGAAGGATAGGAACCCAAAAACCAAAAATATTTGGTACAATGGATCTTACACAGGGTTATCATCAAGCTCCATTAACCTATGCGACAAGAGCATATACTTCGTTTATTACCTTTTCTGGGGTATATCAGTTTACACGACTGCCATTTGGCCCAAAGCGTGCTCCGTCATATTTCCAAGAAATAATGGTCACTATAGTATTAGTTGGCTTAATCTACATGATTTGTGAGATGTATATTGACGATTGCCAAGTTTTTGGTGCTAATAATGATGAATTCGTTACACGACTTAGATCTATTTTATTACGTTTCAGAAAACACAACTTATATCTCAAAGCCTCAAAGTGTTACTTCGGTTACTCAGAGCTTGAATTTGTTGGTAAAGTAATATCTGTTGAAGGACTCAAAGTGTCCCGTAAAAAGATTCAGTCGGTACTCGATTTTCCCCTACCCACTGTGGGCAAACAACTGAAGAGTTTTTTGGGCACAGTGAACTACTTACGAGATTTTGTTCGAAATCATTCTACGATTGTAAAACCGCTTCATGATTTGATTTCGAATTACGATAGAACTCGAAAAATAGTGTGGACCCCAGAAACGATTGCAGCTTATGAGGAGATGAAGCTGCAAGTAAGCAAATGCACAACTATGCACTTTTTAAGTGATACCGCACCAATCACACTGCACACAGATGCTTCAGATTATGGTGTTGGTGGATATTTATTCCAAACCGTTGACGGTATTGATCAGCCGGTTGCTTTTGTTAGTAAATCCTTAAATAAATCCCAACTCCGTTGGTCGGTAATACAAAAAGAAGCTTATGGAATTTTTTATTCTTGTACTTATTTACAATCACTCCTGCGAGATAGACTGTTCACAATAAGAACTGATCATCGAAATTTATTGTTTATCAAAGAAGCTTCTAATCCAATGATAGTACGGTGGTACATGGCATTGAGTGAATTTAGCTATACATTAGAATTCATACGTGGTGTAGATAACAATATAGCAGACGCTATGTCCCGTCTCTGTCGCAACAACATGATTGACCAACCTCGAGAGTACTCAGAGAAGTATATCTTATCTTCGATCACGATTGAGAAACATGGAAGAAAACCTAATAAAGAGCAATATCGAAGAATTGGCAAAATGCACAACTCAAAGGTTGGCCACTTCGGACTTGAACGTACACTTAAACGTTTCAAGGATTTGCAAGATACTTGGGAGTTTCAGCGACAGCACATCAGATATTTCATAGACAACTGTCCTTGTTGTCAGAAAATGAGTATGTTGAAAAGCCCCATCCATGCGCATGGTTTTACAACAT
This sequence comes from Candidatus Saccharimonadota bacterium, assembly GCA_043741255.1. Classification (GTDB taxonomy): domain Bacteria; phylum Patescibacteriota; class Saccharimonadia; order Saccharimonadales; family 2-12-FULL-41-12; genus JALHOM01. The sequence continues at coordinate 2,684 of JAYUAP010000107.1, forward strand.
CGACATATACCCCTATGGAATGTCTGAATATAGACTTTATTGGTCCTTTCCCGGATAAAGGGTACATCCTTGTGCTTGTATGCACATTTACAAGATGGGTGGAGTTATATCTTACTCCTGACGCTACAGCAATTGCAGCTGCAGAGTGCCTTTTGAAGCACTTCGGTCGCTTTGGAGCACCTCGTCAGTTACGATCCGATAGAGGTCCACATTTCATTGCCGATGTGATACGAGAATTTCTAGCCTACATAGGCATTGAACACTGTCTTACACTAGCTTACTCAAAGGAGGAGAATGCTATAGTGGAGCGTTACAATAAAGAAATTAATCGACACTTACGTGCTTTGACGTTTGACAATAATTCTTTAGACGACTACAAAATTTCGTTACCTTTCGTGCAGAGAATTTTAAATTCCAATCACAGCGATAGGCTAAAGATATCCGCATCTCAGATGTTATTTGGCAATATGCTCAATTTAGACAAAGGTATTTTTGCACCTGTCTCTGAGATCAAACCATCAATCGAACCTCTGTCAAGTTATATGAGCAAGCTCCTCTCTGTTCAAGACAATTTACTAAAAGCTTCAGCTAAAGAATTGCTTAGAACCGATTTGCTACACATGACAAGTAAAGAACAAGAAAAACATAAAGAATACTTACCAGGTTCTTTTGTTTTAGTTCACTACCGCACCGGTCTACCGCCAAGTCGATTGCATACTTCTTGGAGAGGTCCTATGAGAGTGATCAAAGGATTAAATTCCCGCTATACACTTCTAGACCTCATGACTGGCAAAGAGACGGACTTCCATGTGTCAGACATGAAGCCGTTTGTCTTTGATTCTGCTGTAACTAATCCACAAGATATTGCTCGTCGTGATAGAATGGAGTTCTTCATAGAGAAGATTTTAAATCACAGAGGC
>JAYUAP010000108.1:0-1370 GCA_043741255.1 Candidatus Saccharimonadota bacterium
TGAGCGGCTTGGGTTCAAGATTTCTGAGCCTCCAAAAGAATTTAATGGTTTGCACTATCAAACAATGGTGGCGACCTATAGCTGACCCATCCATCAAGCAGGACAGTGGACTTCCCAGAATATCAGTGACTTTCACTAGTTTCAGTCGTCTATTGCAATGATTTTCTGCGCCACTTCAATCAAATCCACATCTACAATATCTGGTTGAGCACCAATACCTAAAGGGGCGTTATAGGGGCGCACGACCAAAGCTGAAAGGCAGCCAGCACCAGTTGCTCCCAAAGTGTCCCAAGTATGCGCTGAAACAAGTCTGAGTTGGTTAAGCGTAACTCCAAGATTAGTCGCGACCATTTGGTAGGCGTCAGGGGATGGCTTAAACTTTTTAACAGAGTCAACTGAAAATTGCTTCTCGAAATAGCCACTTAGTTTTGCTTGATCAAGGAGAAGTTTGGAAGTCGCAGCTGGAGAATTCGTCAATGTCACCATGCGAAAGCCTGCATCGCGCAACATATCCAAAGCCTGAAGCACATCGTTGTGTGCTGGTAATTTGCGCATGATGTTCAGAAAATAAGCCACATCATTTTTCTCAAGTGTAACCGCACGCGCTTTGGCGAACATATCGAGCACTGCCATGGCGAGCTTATTAAAATCATTGTAGTTACCGCTCAGCGTCAACGCTTGGGAGTATAGAATTAATTCTGCAAACCATTCACGCATTATCCTTGCGTTTCCAAACGTGCTTTGGAAGAAAGGGTTTAATACTTCTATATCCAGTATGGTTTCATAGACATCAAATACTATAATCTGAGTCCGTTTCGACATGAGGTGTAAACCTCCTAATGATGTAAATCAGATGGAAAAATAATTCATACACTTATGCGTATGCTTAATATTAGTTAATTTTTCTTTTTGGAATCATTACAAATAAAGGTAATAAAGGTAATAAAGGTCATCAGTAAATATATTAACGTTCATTTTTTTGAACCTTTGTTTTTATTAAAAATCACTATTCCAACCCCCATTAATGTAGCCATAGAAGCAAATACTAACCTGTCAGTGATGGTTTCACTGAGTAATATAGTACCTGCAATAGTGGCTATTACAGGAACACTAAGCTGTATGACGGCTGCATCTATTGTTTTTAGCTTTGGTAGAACTGAATACCACACGGCATAGCCTATGCCAGAAGTAATTACGCCTGATGTTACTGCAAGTAGGCAGCCTGAACCATCAACCTTTGTGGAGGAACTAAACATCAAGCTAAACCCTGCAGCAAATGCTGCGGCCCGCATAAAATTACTAGAAGTAACAGCAATCGGGTCGAATGCTGATTGACCACGCAGAGAATAAATTGCCCAAGCCACCCCTGC
>JAYUAP010000109.1:0-1368 GCA_043741255.1 Candidatus Saccharimonadota bacterium
AGCCGGAACTTGGGACTATGGTCCATTGGGTGTTGCGCTAAAGCGAAATATCACAAACCTGTGGTGGAAGATGTTTGTAGAAGACCGTGATGACATGTACGGAGTTGACGCTGCGATACTGATGAACCAAAAAGTCTGGCAAGCAAGCGGACATGTCAGCGGCTTTAACGACCCTCTTGTAGAATGCTCTAACTGTAAGTCTAGGTTTAGAGTAGATCACCTTATTCAAAACGAAAAAAAATTTAAAGAAATAATTGATCGTGCGGCTTATCAATTTATAGAAAAACATCAACCAGAAGATTTAGATGAGCTAGAAGTTATTGACTTAAAAAAACAAATTGATAATTATGATTTTCCTATGGATTTATCCATCTTAATGGCGTTGGTTGCAACATCTTATGAATCAAAAGATTTACATAATTCGAAAGAAATAATTTTACAAGCAAAACAAGCAAAACGTTACATAGGCGATCTTGTTAAACATTATATAACGATTGAAAAAATTAATTGTCCAGTTTGTAAAAAAATAGAATGGCAAACACCAAAACAGTTCAACATGATGTTCAAGACGCATGTTGGCGCAGCAGAGGATGACTCTAGTATTAGTTATTTACGGCCAGAAACTGCTCAAGGTATGTTTACTAACTTTCGTAATGTTGTTGATAGCTTTTCGCCTGATATGCCGTTTGGTTTGGCACAAATTGGTAAAGCATTTCGGAATGAGATTAGCCCTCGTGATTTTGTGTTTCGTTCGCGTGAGTTTGAGCAAATGGAGATTGAATATTTTATCAATCCAAATGGCTGGGAAGAGCAATTTGAAAAATGGCGAGTTGCAGTACATGAATGGTTAGACCTGTTAGGTCTCCCAAAAGACATGGTGTACGAGCTGGAAGTCCCAGAAGAAGACCGGGCACACTATAGCAAGCGTACTATCGATTTTGAATTTGATTTTCCACATGGTCGTGATGAGTTGCTTGGTATGGCATATCGTACAGATTTTGACTTAGGCAATATTAAGCGAGTTAGTGGTAAAAATGTTGACTATCGGCCAAAAGACGGCAGTGAACCATTTGTGCCACATGTAATTGAGCCAAGTTTTGGTGTAGAGCGTGCAATTGTAGCAGTGCTAACAAGTGCCTACGTAGAAGATGAAGTTAATGGTGAAAAACGCATTTACCTAAAACTTCCTGAGCATTTAGCCCCTATTAAATACTGTGTTAGCCCACTATTAAAAAACAAACCAGAGTTAGTAGAAAAAGCCCGTGAAGTGTACAAAACGCTAAAGCAGAAGCACGGAAACGTCATGTGGGATGACAACGGCAACATTGGTAAACGCTACCGGCGCCAAGATGAAATAGGCACCCCATA
>JAYUAP010000110.1:0-1356 GCA_043741255.1 Candidatus Saccharimonadota bacterium
ACTCTATTATGAATAACGCAAATATCGAAGATAAACTTAACGTCGTTATTGTTATATCCAACGCTTCATCCTTTGCAAGTCGATATATTTTAACTAAAGAATTTATTCAACGCATAAATAACGAAGAACCCGATGTAAATCTGTTTATTGTTGAATTGGCATATGGAGACCAAGAATTCTTTATCACCGATTCATCTGACCCTAAGCATTTACAATTACGCACTGAAATACCTTTATGGCACAAAGAAAACCTCATAAATATTGGCGTTAAACAGTTACTCCCACACGATTGGAAAACCTTAGCATGGATTGATGCAGATTTAGAATTTGAAAGTGTTACATGGGTACAAGACACTTTGAAAATTTTGAATAATAACTGCGATATCGTACAATTATTTAGCCACGCCGTGGATATGGACCAAAATAAATTGACTATGGCTGTGTATAATAGCGGTGGGTACCATAGTTCAAAAAAAAATAAATATTGCGGAGTACCTCCCAACTTCTGGCACCCCGGTTATGCATGGGCAATTACACGTAACGCCTATGAAAAAATGGGAGGACTTTACGACAAAGCCATCTTAGGAAGTGGAGATAGTGTTATGTGTTTATCCCTAGTCAAAAAAGGGGTACAAGCCGTCGTCGAAAAATCTACTAAAGGATATAAAGATTCTATTAACACGTTTCAATCAAATGTTATCGACTTCAAATACGGATATGTACCCGGCGTAATTAGACACCATTACCACGGCAGTAAAAAAAATAGACAATATGTGGAAAGATGGCAAATACTAATGAAATACGAATATGACCCTTTTATTCACGTCACATACAACGATAAAGGCATCCTTATCCCTACGCCATTGTGTCCAAAGGCAATGTTAGATGAAATTGACGCATATTTCACAGGCAGACAAGAAGATGATGGTATTACACCTAATATAGAATGGGGTCGTACAGGGGGCGTAGCCCCCGTATCCGAAGGCGACAACAAAACATTTGAAAATTATATTACACCCACTAACAAAACATTTGAAAATTATATACCTATTATTACACCCACTAACAAAACATTTGAAAATTATATTACACCCACTAACAAAACATTTGAAAATTATATTACACCCACTAACATAACATTTGAAAATTATATACCTACAAGTTACGAAAAATACACACCAATTACTGAAACGTCCAATACCCAAGTAGTTACGCCTGTAGTTACCCCAGTAGTAGTTACCCCAGTAGTAGTTACCCCAGTAGTTACCCCAGTGCTTACCCCAGTAGTAGTTACCCCCTTAAATGAAAGATCAAAATCAATGAAGAACCGCATGAAAAATTTATTACGATTTTATT
>JAYUAP010000111.1:0-1348 GCA_043741255.1 Candidatus Saccharimonadota bacterium
ATTTTGGCTAGCCATTCGTATCTTTATTGAAGAATGGAGCCACCTGTCGGATTCGAACCGACGACCCTCTGTTTACAAAACAGATGCTCTAACCAGCTGAGCTAAGGTGGCATAAAATATCACAACTTCGGTCAATATTGTACCAAAATTAAACCGTTACATCAAAGTGTAATTTTGTTATAATCTAGTCTGATATTCGCTGTCTTAGCTCAGTGGTAGAGCACTTCCATGGTAAGGAAGGGGTCTCGGGTTCAAGTCCCGAAGACAGCTCCAGGTTTTAGCAAACTGACCCACCAGGTCTACGGTCAAATTTTTGCCGACGTTCCTTGCGTTGGTTTTTTTCTTTGTATACACCTTCTTTAATAAAAGGAATTTGTTTTTCCAAAGCCAAAATTGTGAAGTCCGAAACACCAGAGCGTATAGGGTCATACTCGAATCTATCTTTTGATTCGTGTACAGATTCAATTAATCGATTAAGATTGCCAATATAGTCCCTAGAATACGTTTTGAAGGTTTTCTTAATGTAGTAGACCTGAATACTGTCTAAAAGTGGCACAAGTGAGATTTCATTATGAAGCTGGTCGTGGGGCTGTATGTACATAGGTACGATTAAGCCGGATAGGTTTCTTAGCTTGGACGCCTCTGTATTAGACTCCCAGGCAGCAGCTTCATAAAGAACATGGTGCGGTTCCCACACCAAATTTGTGTTGTGCTCACTCATTAATTTCTATTTTACAATAAAAAGTCGATATTTACATAATCTTAAGAAGTTGGTATAATCATAACCTATGGGAAAAAAAGGCGATAAACGTAAGTTGGTTGGACTTATCTCTGAGGAGACTGGTCACCGTACTTACTACACAACCAAGAATACAATGAACACTCCGGATAAACTGGAACTTCGAAAGTATGACCCTATTGCACGCAAGCACGTGCTATATGTTGAGACCAAGAAAAACCTCGGTCGTAACGAAGTAAAACCTCGCAAAAAATAAACTACTTTAGTGGTTAGTCTTATTGGTTAAATCTAGGACCGTATTAATATATTCGGCATGACTCCATACTAATGGGGTGACGGAGATTGGTATCCCGTTTTCTGGATGTATTTGCTCGGGCATAGCACCCGTATCAATGGCGTATTCATGAACCCATTTTAAAATATCTACAGTTTTATCAACTTGGTTATTTCTTAGGTAGTATTGTCCTAACCAGAGGGTGGTAATTATCCAAGAATTTGGTTGAGAAGTTTTACTTATTTTAAAGTAACCATCATTTTCATATCTGGGGCTACCTTTAGACGGTGTTTGATTTAACAAATTTGATTCAATCTCTCTAACAGTATTGTGTA
>JAYUAP010000112.1:0-42787 GCA_043741255.1 Candidatus Saccharimonadota bacterium
TTTTGTTTTGAGCTTCCTTGCCCGCCAGACTTCTGGAATTTGCTTAAATCTACTCCAGCCTTACGTGCCAGAAGCTCTAATGAACCTTTAAAATCCAGCCCTTCTACTTCTTGAATAAATGTAAAAATATCCCCACCCCTAGCCGAGCTAAAATCGTGCCATATCTGTTTTTCGGGGCTTACTACAAAACTTGGAGTTTTTTCATTGCTGAAGGGGCTAAGACCTTTGTAGTTTTTACCAGTACGTTTCAAACTAACATATTCTCCTATGACATCTTCAATGTTTAGTTTGGCCTTTACCTCAGTGACAGCATCCATATCTATCAGTTTAAAGATAAAAGATGAAAGATGAAAGCGTTAGGATTTTCTATTAGGCATTAGTTTAAACTTTCGCCTTTAGTGTTTTATCTAGTAAAATAATGCTTATGCAACCAAATAATCCGCAGGCACCTACTGGACCATCCGACCCTTTTGCTTTTATTAATGATTCTGCTCCGCTGGGCAAAAAGCCATCACGACTCTCGCCCACTACAATGAAGGGACGAATAATCTTGATTGGGTCTTTGGCGGCTGTTGTGCTTTTAGGTTTTGTGGTTGTTATGTCATTTTTAAACAATGCCTCCCAGGAAAAAGCCAAACAGTATTTAGAAATTGGTCAAAAGCAAACAGAGATTATACGTCTGGCTGCCATAGGCGAAACTAAAGGTAGGTCGCTAGATACTCGCTCTTATGCCGTTACTATAAAACTCAGCATGACTTCATCCCAAAAAGATGTAAATAAAGTAATTACCGGCCACAGCATATCTAGTAAAAAATTATCTAAAGAATTGACCAAAAGCAAAAATACTAAATCCGACCAAATTTTAGACGAAGCCGAAAAAAATAATCGTTTTGATGATACATTCAAAGAACTAATTGACGCCGAGATTCTAAGATTCCAAACTCAGATTAATGCAATAGCTCCAGGTTCAACAAATAAAGAAAAAGGTATCCTAAAAGACGCTTTTGATAAGGCTTCTCTAATAACCAACAAGTCAGAACAGAAAACCACCTAGTTAATATCAGCTACTAAGTTATAGCTGTGCAGTATTAGCCCCTGCACTTCTTCCCATGGCAGTTGGCCAGTCAAAACTATCGTGTTCCAATGCTTTTTATTGAGGTGATAGCCGGGCATAACTGTTTCGTATTTTTCCCTTAGTATCACAGCTAGCTGGGGGTCGCATTTTAAACTCAGCCTCAATGGGTCTGATTTCTCGGTAATAATCGCAAATATTTTATCATTTGTTTTATAGACAGCAGTTCCCTCACCAAACGGATATTCTAAAACGGAATTTGGCATTTCTAAAATATACTTCTCTACGTCTACATGTTTCATTCGTTTTAGTATAACTTATTTATTATCTACAAACATAAGATGCTTGACATTTTGGCTATTTTATAGTAGTATGTATTCATAGCTTTCGCTAAAATAAAAAAGGAAAATAAAATGGAACACCAACCAAAACACATACCAGTAGAAGACCAAACACCGATTGAATCACGATTCAAAGTGAGACGTGTTATTGCAGCTGCTGCCCTATCTGCTGTAGCTTTAGCGGGTGCCTCAAAAGGCGCTGAATACATCGGCGATAGAATTAGTAATCAGCAAAAAGCCGTACAGGAACTAAACCAACCTGTCATCGACGCCATTAATGCTAATACAGAAGCTAACGAACATTTTGAGACTCGTCCCAACCAATTAGACACTCCCTAATAATAAAAATATCTACTTACTAATCTTTTGGAGATAATACTGTAATTCTGCAATACTAGCCTGGATGTCATCAAACGCTCGGTGCACTTCTTTTTTCTCAAACTCGACACCATATTTAGTTTGCATAATTATTTTATAACTACTAACGTCCAACATCCTATAATGAAGTACATTCTCGACTTCCGGCCACCATTTTTTAATAAATGCCCTGTCATTGTGGATTGAGTTGCCTGCTAAAACGGCTGGTTCGTCTCCAAATTGAGCCTTAATAAAGCCGACTAACTCATGTATCACATGATTTTCGTCACTTCCTTCAGTCTTTATCCGGTCTATCAACCCGCTCTTTGCGTGTTGTTCTTGGCTCCATGGATTCATGTTATTTAGAACATCCTCTGTTTGCGAAATAACAGCCTCATAGCTAGCTAGGGTCTTAAAATCAAAGTCGGTTACCTCGCAAGCTATCTCTAAAATTACATCTTTAGCCGGGTCTAGACCGGTCATTTCTAAATCTATCCATAACAGCTTGGTTGCAAGCTTGTCTTTATCAATATCGGGCGCACTCATGTATGCCAGTATACATTACATCATGCTATGATTCGAAGATGAGTAAAAAAGTATTAATCTCAATAAGTTTAGGTATAGCTTTATTGATACTTCTTTGCTTGTTCTTTGTGTATGAACAGCCAGTCGGAGCACCTTCGCCAAAAGAGACCAATCCCCTGCCCATCACTAACTCATCTGTTAAAACTCCAGAGACTTTTGATAAAACTAAATACTCACTCACAGATTCTACTAGCATTTGGGCCGTAGTTAACAAAAAACGCCCTCTTCCAAAAGGTTTTATCCCGACTGATTTAACCGTACCAAATGTCGCCTTACGACTAGCCCCTAGCGCCGAACAAATGAAGATTAGATTAATCGCTCAGACAGATTTAATGGATATGTTCAGCTCAGCCAAAAATGAGGCGGTAAACTTGGTTTTTGGCAGTGGTTTCCGCTCAGAAAGTTACCAAAAGCAACTCTATGAACAATACTCATCCCAAAGTGGGCAGGCTCAAGCCGATACTTTTTCGGCACGGCCAGGTTATAGCGAGCATCAAAGTGGACTAGCTTTTGACGCTACGGCCGGTTCTGGCAAATGCCCGCTCGAAATTTGCTTTGAAACAACGCCAGAAGGAATTTGGATAATGAATAACGCCTACCGCTACGGATTTGTCATCCGCTACCAAAAAGGTAAGGAACCAATTACTGGCTATCGATATGAACCTTGGCATTTGCGCTACGTTGGCAAAGAGCTGGCCAGCGAGCTAAATAAAACTGGTCAAACACTAGAAGAATTCTTTGGGCTAGAAAACGCTACTCAATATTGAGCCGGCTCTAAAATCGTCACGAGCGTGTATTTATTCAAAACGTCGGTTAGTCTAGTCTTTTGCACAGAAATCGATGTGTTATTTTGCGACTTAGCTAATGCGTCTTGTGCTTGGTCAAATGTATACATCATAAAATTTTTTCTAGAAAGTAAATCTCCACGGACTTTTTGCTGAGCCGTCCATTCATAATGCATATAAAATGGCAGGAAGCTTAGTGATGTCACTTTTTTGGATGCGATATCAATATCGACTATTGGTATGCCGTTAAATAGTGATTCTGGGTCTAGTTGGGCGTTAATAAAATTACCAATTCCATACCAAACAACTGTTTCGCCTCCACCGGCTTTTGGCAATTTCTTTACCGGACCTTGCACATGCTGTCCATGGCCAAAAACTATGTCGGCGCCATTATCTGCCAAAAATTTGCCCAGACGCTCTTGCTCAGAATTTATGCCTGATGAATATTCTGTACCCCACCGCATACTTACTAGGACTATGTCGGCCTGAGCTCTCGCCGTCGCAAGCTCCGATGTAGCCTTAGCTTGATTAAACATGTTTACGCCATAAGAATTTGGTGGTTTAGAGTTGGAGTATGTAACATAGGACAAAAAAGCGAACTTAATACCGTCTTTTTCAAAAATTCGCAGTTTGTTTTGTTCTTCAGCTGAGCGATTTGCTCCAGCAACAGCCAAAACGTCCGGATATTTGTCCCATTCATTTAGCGTGGCATCAACCAGCCCCTGGCCTTTGTCGTTAGAATGATTTGAACCAGAATTAATAACGTTGCAACCCAGTTTAGCCATGTCGCGGGTAAATTCTACTGGCGCATTAAAAACTGGATAACCAGTAACGGGATACCCCGCTCCGCCCGGAATTGCTTGTACGCAAAACCTTAGGTCGGCTTTGTCAAAATATGTCTTCATATTTTGCATCATCGGCATGTAATCATAGCCTACAGTGGTTTTTGCTTCCTGATTAATCGCATCATGCGCCAACATATCGCCAGCTCCGATAAGGCGAATTGTCTTTTTGGGCTCAGAAGATTTTGAGTTATTTTTTACAGAACTTCCTGAACTTGAGTTCGAGGTTGAAGGATTAGCTTTATTAATCCAAAAATATACCCCAACTCCTGCTAAAACTAATAAAGTTACCCAAATATACCAAAAACGAAGAAGCTTTTTCTTCAATCTCCAGCTCCGATTAATACTTCCGACATCTTAGCCACAGTCGACACTAGATGAGTTGGTTTATTTTTTTTTAGCAACTCTTGGTCTTGCAACCCCCATGAAACCGAAAGAGTATTAACGCCGGCTTTTTTGCCGGCCACAACATCACGAACTTCGTCCCCCACCATCCAAACTTTGGATTTTTGGTAATTATTTTTCTTTACGAGCTTATTAATGCTGTTGGCCTTACCAAAAATTGGCGGACGTTTTAAGATTACGATTAAATTGTCTAAGTCGTAGCGTTTCAGAATATTTTTGATTGTTTTTTCACTATTAGAACTCAGTATGTAGATATCCCAAGCCTGTGCACTAAGTTTTTTTATAAGTTCTGGTACGCCATCATACAAGTTTACTTGGTCTGATTTGTCGGCGAATAGCTTACGACCTTCTTTTAGTGCTGACGGCAGTTGCCAAGGCTTAACACCAACCCATTTTAGTACGTCTTTTACGCTACCCTTACGAAGCTGACTGTAAGTTTCATCATCAATTTGAGGAAAGCCTCGTTTGCTAGCAATTTCTGCATAAATTTCTCTGATGAGAGGCACGGCATCGGCTATGGTTCCATCAAAGTCTAGTATTAAACAGTTTTTCATCACATTTGCTCGGGTTGGGGCATACCCAAAATACTAAGTCCTTTACTTAAAACTTGCTCATAGGACCGCACTAAGGCAACTCTTAGTTCTACCCTATCGCCGTCTAATACTCGGCTATTTTCATAAAATCTATTGAAGACAACGGCTAGCTCATAAAGATAATTACAGATGTGATGCGGCGAATAATCGCTAAGAGCCAAATCAAAGGCGTCGCTAAATTCACTTAGTTTAAAGGCTAATCTGCGCTCATGTTCATCAAGGTTTTCGCTAGATTCTAGTGATTTTACTGACTCGGCTTTCCGCAAAATACTTCTGGCGCGCACTAAGGCGTACTGCAAATATGGCCCGCTGTTGCCTTCTAAGTTCACTGATTCTTTGGGGTCATATACGATGTCGCTACCAATACGAATTTTTAGGAAAGAATATCTAACCGCGCCCAGTACCGCGTCGTCAGCATTATTTTTGTCGCCTTCGTAGGCAGAATACGCAGAGTCCAAAATATCATCAGCTTTTAAGATATTGCCTTTACGGCTACTCATCTTTTGTCCTCCCAACAGTCTGATTCGTCCATGTGCTTGATGTATAGTATTTTTGGCTAGATTTGGCTCAAACTGCTCGATACTTTTCAAAACCACGGCGATGTGGTCTTTTTGCGAAATGTCGGTAATCATATATGATTTATCGAATTTAAAATCAGCGTATTTAGCAAAGATTAACCCCACATCTTTACCGGCATAGGTTGGCAGACCTTCACTATTTATAAAAACCTGTGTGAACAAACCATACTTTTCGCCCTCAAAAATTACTGCACCATCTGATTCTTTGTAGACTTTACCAGTTTGTTCTTTGACCGTGTTACGACCAACTTCAAACACACTGCTTTCTGGGTAATATTTCTCAAAGGGGTGCATATTAAGACGTTTATAAAGCGCGTCAAATCCGTCATAACTCCATTGTCGGCATTTCCAGTAAATTTTAGCAAAATCCGATGTTTTATCGCCCGATGAATGAATGTCGTAAATTCGATGATTTATATCTGTTATTTGCTCTTTAGCGGATTCATCTTCGTCGTAAGCGTCATTACCCTGTACGTATTTTTCACTGACCCATTCTAGCTTTTTTATGTCATCAATTTCTGACAGTTTATCAGACAATTCACCGCCCAATTCGTTAATAATCGCCCACATAGTTTTAGCAACATGTAGCCCAACGTCACCGCCAAAATTCACGCGGTGCACATTGGCGCCAGAGGTTTCTAGAATATTGGCGATAGCGTCACCGACCAAACTGGTATAAAGATGCCCGCCATGCAGAACTTTAAAGGCATTTGGGTCAGAGTATTCGGCCACAATTTCTTGGTCATCTAGCTCTTTTTTTAGACTGTTAGCGCCCATGGCCGATTTAAAAATCATGCCATCTTTTAGTCGAATATTAATAAACCCTGGGCCTGCAATATTTACCTCAGCAACATCTTTGGACTTTTTTAGCTCTACTACTACTAAGTCGGCAATTTCACGCGGATTTTTATTTAACTTGCCAGCAATCCGCATAGCCACGTTACAAGAAAAATCACCATGAACCTCATCCGTGCGCACAAAAACAGGCGCAATGTCCTGCCCAAATTCAGCCTTAACAAAATCTTTGACTAGTCTCTCTAAATTATCCTTCATTTCTACATGGATTATAACAGATGAAACAACCTCCGGCTTAAGCCAATTTAGGACAGATTTCTCAATCGCAAGAGTACTGCGAGCGCTAGCCGATAATAATTTTTTCGGCAAAGCGCTCTGAAGAGGGAGAAATCTGTCCTAAATTGGCTTAAAAGGCAGAGGGGGTCGGCAATCAAGTTTTAGTTTCAGACTTTAGATAACGAGCCGATTCCCAGATGACCCAATAAATCGAGGTAAGTAGGATGAAGAATATTAGCGTCGTTTCATAGGTTTGGCTATGAGCGATGGGGTTGACTACCCTATCACTAACATCAAACAAAAGCCCGGCAGGTTTTAGTAAAACATCCCAAGTATTCCAGCGCGTATATCTCCCCAAATATATAGCAAAGCTACAAACAAAAAATACTAGGCCCACAATTTGCCATGATTTCTTAGTATTAATTCTTTTTGTAAGTGATTTGTGCACAAGAAAAACACTCGAATAACCGAATATCAGCCCACTAACAGCAAAGCTAGTGAACATGACGATGTCATAGACCAGACTAGCCTCGAATGTTTCACGCAGGTGCACAAAATCTGTTACCAGATAAAAACTGTTGGGCAAAAACAAAAACCAACCAATAGTAATAATTATTTGTTTTGGGTCTGACCATCTGTGTTTTTTTAGACGTTCTATCAGCCACCAAGCTAAAAGTGCTGGAACAACCGCTAAAAATAAATTCCAGATTAGATAAATATAACGAGTACTATCACTACTCACAATCCGGATAATTAACAATAAAATACCTACCAAACTCATACCAAGCAAGCTAGCTACTAATCTATTTGGTGATTTTGGCTGATTTTTCATTTAAAAGTTCTTAGGCTAGTTCGGCTTTGAGTTTTTCTATCAAATCTACTGGCGAAGGGTTAAGTCCATTAATTAAAGCCAGGTATAAGCTAACAAAATCACCAAAAGTCGTGCCATATACCATCTGCTTCAGGATTGTGTCGCCCTGCAGATTAACACTTTCGGCCGATGGTTTTTTGCCACTTAACATCCGCTCACTAATTTCGAAACGTTTCTGGATTTGGGGATGGTCAAAACTACTTAGAAGATTGATGACTTTATATGGTTTATCAACTGGGTGCGATGACCAACCCAAAAATTCATTGTGGTTAAATTCTGGATAGGCATTGCACCAAGCCACATTTTTAGCGTTTTCATTAAAACTAATCTTCCATTTATAGGCCACTGGATAAAACAAACTACTGGCGTAGACAACAATGCTACTACCAGCTAGTTCTAAGGCTAGTTGTTTTGCTGGGTTTTGGTCGGTCGGTACATCACCGCGGTATTGTTTGAGATTTGGTTCTAATTCCTGAGCCAGATTTTCTAGCTCAGTTTTTTTATTCTCGTCACACAGCCCGCTGGCTATCAAAATCTGAACTATGGCTTTTAAAATAACTAGTGTGGCATAACGAGGCTGTGGGATGTTTGGCAATCTAGCCAAAGGATAACTCTTCTCTTCGGCAATTTCAGTCAGCTTACCACCACTGGCAATTACTACAATTTTGGCGCCCTTTTCTTCTGCCTGAGCTAGCGCACTTAGAGTTTCTTCCGTAGAGCCAGAAAAGCTAGATGCAATAAATAGTGTGTTTTGGTTAACGTAGGCTGGGATATCATAGGTTCTACAAATCTCAAACGGCAGTTTATGGCCTGGCCAAGTTTGGGATAGTGATGCGCTTAGCGAGGAACCACCCATTCCAGCGTAGACGATATTGTGAAATTCGCCCTCAATCCGAGGAATCTCAAAATTATGTAATAGTTGTTGCCATTGGTTCTCTGCAGTCCCCAAGGCATCTTGGCCATCACGCTCATGAATCATCTTTAAATCATCAAGTACTGACATTATTCCCCCTTGCCGTTTATGCTAATCTTTTGTACTCTATATAGTATAAATTATTAGTATACAGACTACTAGATTAATAGAGGTGGGATATGTTTAACAATCATTCAGATGATAACAGCAATACAAATACAGATATTGACCAAGTGGCCAAAGATATTGATGCCAACGCTCCACACATCGGCATAGGCACAAACCCTAGTACCTTTAGTCCGGTTATGCCATCTCAGGCCCAAAGTACTCCCCCACCAAGCGATGATATAACAGCTGACGATTCTCCTCCGGCTCCAATAATTGCTCCAACCATAGCTACACCTCCATCGGCTGATTTAGTTTCTGATTTAAATGACATCAAAGACCAAGCTCTAAAGCAACTTTCGCCACTTGTCGGTAAAATCGAGCAAGGCCCCGAAGAAAAGTTCAAGACCTTAATGATGTTAATCCAAGCGTCCGATAATCACGACCTCATCAAAGAAGCCTACGAATCCGCTAATAAGATTGAAGACGAAACAGTTAAAGCTCAAGCACTACTGAGCATAGTTAACGAGATAAACTACTTCACCCAGCAACACACTACCTAAGCATTCAGGTCAGTGGGCCGTCTAGATTTTTTAGTGGCCTTCGTCGCCGGTAGCAGGTAAGGTTGTCGGCTCGTCGCCCAACGCCGGTGTTTGAGTTGGAGTTGTAGCACTAGGTGCAGGTGTTCCAACAGGAGGTGTTGGTGTAGCGCTGGTAACATTTGAGCTATTTGGAGCTTCACTAATCTCTAACTGTGGGGTTTGGGTTGTAACTGTGGCTGGGGTAGTCTGAACAGTAGTTGGAGAGGTTTCATTACCGCGAATTTTTTGGTACAAGTATCGTCCACCAAAGAAAACACCAAGCCCGATTAATAGCGTGGCAACTAGAGCAAGAATCCCAAGGAAAAACACAACACCAGTTTTTTCACGTCGTTGTGATTGGTAGTACTGGTTTACTTCTTCTGGTAAAACACTGGGTTGTTGTTTGCGTCTAAATATAGCCACTTAAATTAACTCCTTAATTTAGCAATATTCTACTACAAACTAGCTAAATTAGCAAATAAATAAGTTACAGTGGCTATAATTACATCCCCATGCCGGACATGTCGGGCATAGCTGGTGCGGATTTTTCTGGGACGTCTACAACTAAAGCGCCCATGGTCATGGCTGTACCAGCGATAGAAACGGCGTTTTGGATAGCTTCACGAGCCACGCGAACTGGGTCAATAATCCCAGCCGACTTAAGGTCAACCAATTTAGATGGTTTATTAACATCAACACCTTGGCCTGGCTTACCAGAGCGGATTTTTGGCCACCATTCATCTGGATTTAGACCAGAATTATGCATTAACTCATAAAAAGGTCTCAGCAATGCAGTTTTAAGAATTTGTTTACCATATGCTAGCTCGTCAGCCACGTCTACAACAATTTGCTCGCTAAGGCTTGTCAGTGTCACACCACCACCAGGTACAATGCCTTCGTCCAAAGCTGCTTTTACGGCTGCCACGGCGTCGTCGACGCGGAATTTCTTTTCTTCTATCTCTGTCTCTGTTGCACCACCTACTTTTATGACGGCGACTTTGCCGGACAGGCTTGCCCTACGTTCTTTTAGATTATCTCGGTCGTAGCTAGATTTACTATTAATAATCTGTACATCGATTTGGCCAATCCTTTTAGATACATTGCCGTTTTTGCCAGCGCCTTCGATAATGGTGGTGCTGTCTTTGGTAACTATTACTTTGCGAGCACTACCTAGTACGCTTTCATCGACGTTTTCAAAGGTCATGCCCTGGTCGCCGGTAATCACTTGTCCACCAGTTAACACAGCAATATCTGCCAAAATGTCTTTGCGCTTGTCTCCAAAGCTTGGAGCTTTAACAGTAACTACGTTCAAAACACCTTTTAACTTGTTAAGTACCAATGTACCTAAAGCTTCGCCTTCCACGTCCTCAGCAATTACTAAAATGTCTTTTTTGCCAGTTTGGGCTGACTTTTCTAGTATTGGCAAAAATTCTTGGATAGAACTAATTTTTTTATCGGTTATTACAATGAAAGGTTTGTCTAGCACGGCTTCCATGCGAGCAGTGTCGCTCACCATGTAGGCGCTGATGAATCCACGATCGATAGTAAAGCCTTCTACAACTTCACTTTCTAGACCCAGTCCTTGGCCTTGCTCCACAGTTACAACACCGTCTTTGCCAACTTTATCTATGACGCCTGCAATTAGTTTGCCGATTTCTACGTCGCCTGCAGAGATAGTGGCTACTTCTGCAACACGTTTTTTGTTGCTTTTGATGTCTTCTGCCATGCCGTTAAGTTGCTTGATAACATCGCGCCCTGCTTGCTCTAAACCTTTTCTGAGAAGCATTGGGTTATGACCTGCAGCAATCAGTTTGTTAGCTTCATTTAGGATATGGTAGGTCAACACAGTCACGGTTGTTGTACCGTCACCAGCAGTGTCATTCATTTTACTGGCTACTTGCTTGATAAGCTCGGCACCGACCTTATATCCCAAAGTTTCATCATCTATATCTGCAATCTCAATTTCTTTTGCAACTGTAACGCCGTCGTGAGTTACGGTTGGTTTTCCATATTTCAAATAAACTACATTGCGCCCTTTTGGACCCATAGTGGTCTTTACGGCGTTATATAAAATCTCGGCACCGGCTAGTACTCTGCGTCTAGCATCATCGTCATAAAAAACTTTCTTAGCCATAATAATCAAATACTCCTATTTAACGGTTGCTAGTACGTCTTCTTCGCGGACTAAAATATAGTCTGTACCATCAATTTTTACATCTGTTGTGCTGTAACTTTTATAGACAATTTTGTCGCCAATTTTTAAATTAACTGGTACTAATTTGTTATCACCGCCAATCTTACCTGGACCTACGGCCACAACTTTGGCGGTTTTTGGTTTTTCGGTAGCGTTGTCTGGCAAATAAAGCCCACTAGCTGTTTTGTTGCTGGTCGACTCGGCGACGGCTACAACATAGTCTGCCAAAGGATTTATAGGTACTGACATATAACCTCCAAAATTATTTTTCTCGAGTAGATGCTAACTCGCAACCAGCACCACTCGATCTAGCACTCACTATAGCTGAGTGCTAATTTTGCGTCAAGGTTTTTGCTTGGGTTATTTGTGAAAGTATTAATATTGTTGTATTATTAATTTAATTACTGAGGGGTCCCCATTTTTTATAATTCTGACCAATTTATTCAAAGAATAAAAACGTTAAGGATATTATGAAAAAAAAGCTCGCCCTACTAATACCGGCGCACAATGAAGGATTAATCATCCAAAGCTCAATCACCTCAGCTATAGATGCTGGCTTAAGTGCTGAGGATGTCTACGTAGTTGATGACGATTCTAGCGACGATACACTCCAAAAAATTCTAACTATTTTACCCAGCACAAATGTCATAAAAGTCCAGCACAGCGGAAAAGCCGGCGCTGTCTATCAGGCCATTAAATTTTTTGAGATTGAAGATAGGTATGAATGGATACACATCGCAGATGCCGATAGTATTTTCTCTAAAAATTATTTCAAAAAATACTTCTACCAACTGAGTGAACGATACGTGGCCGCTGTGGGATTTGTCCAAAGTCTAAGAGGTAATTGGCTATGTTCTTACAGAGCTATCACCTACACTTATGGCCAGCACATTATAAAACGGCTTCAGGCTGTGCTGGGAATGATAGTCGTTTTACCGGGGCCGGTTACAAGCTACCGCACAGACATATTAAAAAATCTTAACTTTTTCACCGGTAGCGTGACCGAGGATTTTGACCTAACTCTGCAAATTTATCGCCAAAAACTAGGCAAAATAAAATATATACCTGAAGCCGTAAATTATACCCAAGACCCCAAAAATCTAAAGGACTTCTACGGACAAACCTGGCGTTGGTACAAAGGCTTTTTTCAAGGTGTAAAACGCTACAAAGTAGGCCTAAAACCCCAGCGCATCGACTTGTCTGTAATTATTCAGCTTGGCGATATATTTTTATTTTTTATCCAATTCTGCTTTGCGCTCTTTATACTAATTTTTGCACGTCAGAATATTGATTATCTTAAGCAATTTATAATCTTAGATTTTTCGGTACTGATTTTTATTGTTATTTACTCGGCAATAGTTACTAGAAGAGCTCGCTTACTGCTAGCTCCACTGTATTTTCACTTTTTAAAATTTATCGAACTTTGTATATACCTTAAAGCATTTGTAGAAGTAATACTTTTAAATAAATTTAGAATACCCAGAAAAATTGGCTGGGAAGTTGCCAGCCGTAGATATCAACTGTCTAAAAAGGCCTGGGCGGATTTTTCATGAAAAACCCCAGGTTTTTTCAATTTAAAAAAGCTTTGGTCAACTTTTTTGTCTTCTGGATTATTTCGGCAATTTTGGTTGTCAGACTAGGCGCAACATTTAAACTAACTAGTGCCGTGCCTGTAATTAATCAGCTAAGCCCAAATTCTTATTCATGCGAAGCCAAACTGGACTCTGAAATAGCACAAAACCCAGAATATATTAACCCAGACGATAGCGTGGTTGATGCTTACGAAAAATCCAAAATTGGTAATAATCTGATAAATAATAGTTCTCTTGAAAAGCTAAACACTGCAGGCCTACCAGAAAATTACGAATCGAATCGGTCTGCCTACCCATCAATAAAAAGTTTATGGACCGAAAAAAATGGCTTGAGGTTCCTCCGGGCAGAGCAAAAATTATCTGGAAAAAACAACCAAACTGCATGGATTCCTGAGTTTTTCGCGGTATCGGATAAACCTTACTTTTTTAGCTTTGAATATCGAGCAAGCGTTGAATCGGCTGTCGACATTGAATTTCTGCGTCCAGACAGCAGCACACTGACTAGAGGTCTATACATCATAAAACCACAGATTGACTGGACGATAGTCAGAGGACATTTTGATAATTACGACGGTGAGTTTAGTAAAGCTCGGATAATTGTAACTACCACCGACACCGGCTACGTCGACTTAAGCCAGCCACAAGTTTATGAGCTAGGCCACAGTCTCAGTCAGCCAATGATAAGCATAGCTTTTGATGATGGCTGGGAAAGCTTTTATGAATCGGCTAGACCGTTGTTTGCACAGCACAATATCCCAACGACTCAGTTTATTGTTGCCAATTTTGCCCAGCAAAAAGAGAAAGGCCATATGGACTTTGCCCAAATCAAAACTTTGCAAAGCGAAGGTCACGAAATTGCCTCGCATTCACTCGAGCACTGCGACCAAATCGAGCTTAATCCTAAACAACTAGACTCCGACACACTAAAGTCAGAAAAAATCTTTTACAATGCCGGCTTTGAGCAACGCAGAGGCTTTGCCTACCCCTATAGCCGATATAATCAAACTACCCAGAACCACAACAAGAACTACTACGCCTACATCCGTAGTTCTGATGAAGGTTTCAATGATTACTACTTTGACATTAGTAATATTAAAACCATGAGTGTCGAGGCTAATACTTCAGTCCAAACCTTAAATGACTGGGTGCAGTACGCCAAAAAACACAATCTCTGGCTAGTTTTGCTCTACCACAAGATAGATGGAGACGGCGAGTACAATAATTCTAAACAAGACCTAGAAAAACACCTAGAAATTATTAAAAATTCTGACGTGAAAACCTATACAATTAGTGATGCACTAAAAGTACTAGGAAGCTAAGTTTTCTTTGAGCAGTTTGCGAGCGACCTCGCGCTCGTCCCAAGGCATTTTTTTGCCACCCATGTTGCGATAATTTTCATGGCCTATACCCGTTAACAGCACAATGTCGCCTCTTTTGGCGTCTTCAAATGCTTTCTTGATTGCTTCTAGCCTATCATCGAAAACCTGTGTATTAGACCGTGCATTTTTGCTAGCAATACCATGGTAGACAGCGTCGCGGATAGACTTGGGATCTTCTGTATATGTCTCGTCATCTGTCAGATAAATCCGGTCAGCATTGTCGGCGACAACTTCGCCCATTAATGGCCTTTTACTAGCGTCACGGTCGCCCGTAGCCCCAAAAACCACAGACAATTTGCCTTTGGTCATTGGCCTAAGGGTTGTTAAGGCATTTTCTAGTGCGTCAGGGGTAATAGCAAAATCTACTAACACCGTGAAGTTTTGGCCCTCGTCAATTTCTTCCATCCGTCCAGGCACAGATTTTAGGTCGGCTATCCCTTTTTTGATTGCTTCATGGGATAGGCCAATTTCTTGTCCGACAGCGATGGCACAGAGTGCATTATAGATATTAAATTTACCTAAAAGTTTAGTTTTAAAATCTACTGTTTTGCCATCGATAGAAACATCGAAGTTAGAACCCTCGCTTGTAAGCTCTACATTCTTAAGTTTTAGGCCCGACCCAGAATCTTCGCCAAAACTAATCTGTTTTTGATAAATCCGCTCGGCAAAAAAATGGTGCCATTTATCATCATGGTTTAAAATAGCCGTTTTGGCACCGTATTTGGTAAAGAGTGAGGCCTTGGCTTTGGCATAATCTTCCATAGTATGGTGATAATCTAGGTGTTCCTGGGATAAATTCGTGACAATCCCAATCTCTGGTTTCAGCCCTGCTATCCGTCCCTGGTGCAAAGCATGGCTGGTAACCTCTAAAATTGCCCAATCTACACCTGCCTTTTTAGCCATAGCAAAAAATTTCTGGACAGATTTTTGGCTAGCTACGGTCATATGCGAATTATTGGGAGAAAGTTCGTCGTCAATTTCATAATATGCGGTGGTATAAACGGCTGTTTTGAGCCCCCCAGCCTTTAGCACACTATTTACATAACTAGCGGTGGTTGTCTTGCCATTTGTCCCCGTTATAGCAATCATTTTGAGTGAACTTGCCGGGAACCCATAACGCGTTTGCCAGACAACTCCCCTACCCTTTCTATATGCGTCTTTTATCGGCTTTAGCGCTTTCTTTGGGACTACTTTTTTTGCAAGAATTTTTGGGTTCATACTGCCTTTATAATACCAGCTCCAATAAGATGTTATATTATTTAAGATATGAAAATCCTGGGAATCGAATCTAGTTGCGATGAAACAGCTGCTTCTGTAGTAGAACTGCATGACGGTGGCATGTTTGAGCTTCATAGCAACGTTATTGCCAGTAGTATAGACCTGCACAAAGTTTACGGTGGTGTGGTGCCAGAAATCGCCGCCAGAAGCCACATAGAGCACATCATGCTCGTCATTAATGAAGCCATTGATGACTGGAATAGCATTGATGCTATAGCGGTTACATATGGTCCGGGGCTTGGTGGTAGCCTACTGGTTGGTGTTTTGACCGCCAGAACATTGGCTATAATCAAAAATAAGCCACTGCACGCCGTTAATCATGTTATGGCCCATCCTTTTGCTACTTTTATTACTAAATCAGTCACAGAGGCACTAGAGTTGCCCGGGGATGCACCACAGTTCCCTATGCTTGCTCTCATAGTTAGTGGCGGGCATAGTCAGCTAGTTTTATTTACCGGTCCTTTTGAATATAAATTACTGGGACGTACTCGTGACGACGCCATCGGCGAAGCCTTTGACAAAGTCGCCAAGATTTTAGGACTGCCCTACCCCGGCGGTCCAAGTGTTGCAAAAAACGCAACGTTTGGCGACCCTAACTCCTTTAATTTCCCTAAATCTAGGCTAGAAAACCCTTACGACCTCAGTTTTTCTGGGCTAAAAACTGCGGTTCTGCGCACCGCTCAAAGCCTGGTCGGCAAAGACCACACCTTCCCTTCTTCGCAACTCGCTCGTCTTTTAAGCGATGAGCAGAAGGCTAATATCTCTGCCAGCTTCCAAAAGATTTCACTGGAAACTTTGGTAGATAAAACTATACTAGCTTGCCACGAATTTGCCCCAAAAAGTGTAGTTGTATCTGGTGGCGTAGCGTCTAATACTGAACTGCGCCGACAATTAGCAGAAAGATTGCCACTAGAGCCAATTTATACTGATATAAAACTGTGCACCGACAATGGCGCCATGATAGCCGTATTAGGCGCTTTTATGAAGCAAAATAATCTGCCTAGCGTCGACCCATACAAACTAGAGATAAACCCTAGTTTATCGATGTAACTGCTCTGGTAACTCTGACAGGTGATAAATTGACGTCTTACCACTGACAGGGATGTCTCGTAGGGATTTGAACTTAGCTGCGCCGACCCTATGGGCATTGTGTGATACTGCAAAAAGTCTGTTTTGGTCCTCATCATCAGTGTAAAGATAGACATCCAAGCCAAAATTTACTCCTGGTATTTCAGATTCTCTAGATGCGTAATCCTGCATCACCTCTCTGCTGGTTTTGCCGTCTTTTAGATGTTTTGGCCCTCGACCTTCATCCCAGGATACGAATCCAACAGCACCCAAGATGTTATTCAACGGCCAGCGTATTTCACGGTCTGTAATAAGGTTGGCTACTTTTTCTCCCCTAATACTTTCAAGGTCTTCGGGGTCAATATAAGTTCCGTTTTTGAATGGATTATCTACGGCTAAGTCAGCCAACTGCGCAAATTTATCAACAGCTTCTGAACCGCGGATTTCTTCTGCCTTTCGCAGTAACAATGGGGCTTCTAATGTAGACATAATTTTTAATAATTTACTCTTTGATTATAGCAAAAATATGGCATTTTGTCAATATTGATTATGCTTATATCATCTGTTAATATAGTACCTGAAAACAAAAAGGCCGAACGTAAAGTCTGAGCAACGACCAGCTAGTACAACCGCAAAAATAAAATCAATTTGGGGAAATTATAGAATGCTTTGTTACCAAAAAGCCTTGTATGTTTTTGTCCTAAGTTTCACGTGAAAATTCGATATTTCTATGTTTCAAGTAGATAAACAGAGGTGGTATACTTTAGGGTAATGAAACTTTCAAAAAACTATGAGCCTACTGAGTATGAGCCAAAAATCTATGCCCTTTGGGAAGAAAAAAACGCATTTTCACCGCAGAAGCGAGGAAGTGATGATTACTACAGTGTAGTTATTCCACCCCCTAACGCAAATGGCGACCTACACATCGGTCACGCGCTGACTTTAGCCCTAGAAGACATCGCCATTCGCTACCAACGTATGCAAGGCAAAGCAGTGCTTTTTGTGCCAGGCGCCGACCATGCTGGGTTTGAAACCCAGAGTGTATATGAAAAACGCTTAGCCGAAGCAGGGAAGAGCCGTTTTGACTTTTCTCGTGAAGAGCTTTATAGCCAAATCTGGAACTTTGTGGGCGAAAATCGTGGCAATTATGAAAAACAATTCCGCAAACTGGGCGCCAGCTTGGATTGGTCTCGCTTCACATACACGCTAGACCAAAAAATCATCGACAGGGCCTATGAAACATTCAAAAAACTATGGGAAGACGGGCTAATTTACAGAGGTGAAAGACTAGTAAATTACTGTACTTTTCATGGCACTGGCTTTGCCGACGTAGAAGTAGAATATGAGGAAAAAAATGGCCACATTTGGAACATACGCTACCCACTGAGTGACGGAAGTGGGGAAGTCATTGTCGCAACAACTCGTCCAGAAACTATGTTGGGCGACACTGCAGTAGCCGTACACCCAGAAGACATTAGGTACCAACATTTGATAGGCAAAACCATCAAATTACCACTGACGCAACGTGAAATTCCAATACTTGCTGATGAATTTGTGGACCGAAGCTTTGGGACAGGTGCTGTAAAAATTACACCAGCCCACGACCCCAATGACTATGAAGTGGCCAAGCGTCATGATTTGCCAATGATTACAGTTATTGGCTACAATGGCAAAATTAATCACAACGCACCAGAAAATTACCTGGGGTTAAGCGTCCTAGAAGCCCGCGAGCGTGTTGTAGCTGATTTATCCGACCTAGGGCTGATAGCAAAGACAAAAGAGCATATAAATAGCGTAGGGAAGTGCTACAAATGCGATACCATCATCGAACCACTTCTAAAAGAACAGTGGTTCGTAGACATGAAGCCTTTGGCAGAGCGAGCAATAGGGGAGTTAAACGGTGGTAAAATCAAGTTTTTCCCAAATGCCAAAAAACATCAGCTTATAACTTATTTAGAGAATTTGCGGGACTGGAACATTAGCCGACAAATTGCTTGGGGTATACCAATACCGGCTTTTCAGAATATAGATGACGTTAATGACTGGATTTTTGACACCAGAGTCGATGAAAAAATTATAGAAATAGATGGTAAGCAATACCACCGTGACCCGGATGTTTTTGATACTTGGTTTTCCAGCTCTAGCTGGCCATACGCTACGCTAGATTTCCCAGACGGAGACGATTTTAAGCAATTTTACCCCTTGAGCCTAATGGAAACGGGTGGCGAAATTCTGTATCCATGGGTTAGTCGAATGATAATGCTCGGGCTATATGTCACTGCTGATATCCCGTTCAAAGAAGTCTACGTGCATGGTTACGTCATGGCCGAAGACGGCTCCAAAATGAGCAAATCCGTTGGGAATGTAGTAAACCCAATGCCAGTTATAGATGAGTTTGGGTCCGACGCTCTACGGATGGGTATCGTCGCTGGACGGGCTCCGGCTGTTAACAGAGGATACGACCCCAGAAGGGTAGAAGAAGCCCGCAACTTCTGTAACAAAATCTGGAACATTGCTAGATTCATAGAAGGCACATTGGGCAATGAATTATCTGCACATTATGAAGTTAACCCACAAAGCATCGCCGATGAATGGATAATTTATCACCTAAACGAAGTAGGCAAAAGTATCGGTAATCACCTAGAAAACTACGAATTTTCAGAGGGCTACGAAGAACTGTATCACCTAATTTGGGATGATATCGCCGACTGGTATATAGAAGCCAGCAAACTACAAAAAAACACGTCGGTTTTGAACTACGTCCTGCAAACAATGCTAAAAATAGCCCACCCGTACGCACCGTTTCTAACAGAGGCCATTTGGCAAACTATTTATGACGAAGACGGTTTGATTATTACATCGCCATGGCCAAAAAAAGCAGACTATAACCAGGACAGAGCTAAAGACTTTAGAGAAATCAAAAATATTGTTACGGGTGTCAGGCAAATAAAAGCTTTACTAAAGATTCAAAAAGGCACACTAGCATACGTCGGCGATGAATTTATTGACCAAAATAAAGAGTTAATCACTCATCTTGCCAAACTAGACTCTGTAGAAATATCTGACAGTAGGGAAGGTATAGCCCTAACAACTACATTGAAAGATTGCTGGTACGTTGTAGACGGCGAAACGGCCAAAAAACTTATAGACTCGCTAACGGCCAAAAAACTCGACTTAGAAAACCAAATTAATAGGCTAAATGAACGCCTAGCCAACAAAAACTACGTCGAAAAAGCTCCAGAACATCTGATAGACCAAACAAAAAGCGAACTAGAGCTATCTCAAAGCGAACTTCAAAAAATCACCCAACAAATCACAGACGTTCAATCCTGAAATGTCTGAAGGGTTCTTGTTTTTTCAATCGCAAGAGTACTGCGAGCGCCAGATATAATTTTTCGACAAAGCGCTCTGGAGAGCGAGAAAACACACACCCTTAATAGACAAAACCTAGAATTCAAGAGCTTGGCGGACACGTTCTACAGACTCTTCCGCTCGATAATCATCAAACCATGCCACGCGCCAGCCTTTACGTGAAGCCGAGGTCAAATTGGCCCGTGAATCATCGACAAGCAAGATTTCTTCTGCCGGTACGCCAGCTTTCTTGGTAGCAATTTCAAAAATTTCGGCTTCGGGCTTAATAGCACCAACCTTACACGACTCTATAATTACGTCGTAAGGCAGGGAAGGTAGTTGGTCATCCTTTAGCATCCGCTCTACGAGCCCAGGCATAATATTGCTTAGTAGGCCGATTTTGTAATGTTGCGATGCCCAAGTTACCATCTCGCGGGCCTCTATAATGGGGTCAATTGAGTTAAGGTAATATTTTGCCCAGTCAAATTCCTCCACGCCAAAGGCTTTGGCAAGTTCATCGTTATACTGCTCTATCGTAATTTCACCACGGCAAACTGCTTCATTAAAATGCCAACAGGTCGTTTCTACCTTGTCTAAAGGCAAGTTTAAATCTACCGAAATTTTGGCAAAAGCACGGTGAAAAAACCCAACCAAACAACCGTTAATATCAAAATAAACAAACGATATGCCTGTTTTAGACCGTTGTTTTTTTATGACAGATTTAGCCATCGGTCCGATGATTTCATCTATCGCTACACCTAAAACTCCAGCGATTTGCTGAATAGTAAAGATAGACGGGGACTTAATCGCGCCACGTTCAATCTTGGCCAACGTCGAATAACTCAAACCAGACTTCTGACAGAGTTCTTGCTGAGTTAAACCAGCTTTTTTTCGAGCCTCCTGCAAGCGCAGGCCCAACCCCTTTTCATTCATAGCCTTATAGTACCATTAAATTGGCTTTTTTGGCCACAAAACTAGCCTAAAAAGGCTATTAGGCATTACTAGCAGGTAAAGTGTTAACCTATTCTGGCATCGATGGTGATTGCGATGGTCAAAACCACAACAAAGGTGATGCCGGCCGTCATACCAGCCACGATGAGTGAAGTTTTGTTATTGTTGCCACTCCGGCGCATTTCCTTAGCATAAATCCAAGTCCCAGCGCTGGCCGCCACTAATATTGCAATAAAAAAATTAGACATTAAGTAGATTATAGCAAAAAAATAAAAGATATATGTAAAGCTTATTGACTTTTTAGCATAAAAATGCTAATATACAGTCTAGAAAGAACCAAAATAAAAATGTCAGAACAAGCACCCATTCAAGAACAGCACAAACTAAACGAACGCATGGCTAAAACTGCGCTTATGCTGGGTGTTGTTGCCTCACTGGCCGGTAACCTAGCTGAGTCACCAGATAGGGCAGAGGCCGTACCACACAGACTACGCGACGTTCATGAATTACCAGGGTACAACAAAAGGGTTAGCTCAGAAACCCGCGCTAAACTTGCTGATTCTACAGTAGTTTTAATGAGTAGATACAAAGGTAGTAACGATGACTGGGAAGAAGTCTGTACCGTTACGGCTGTAAGAGTGCCTGGCCAAAACCCAGATGACAGACTGTTCTTAACAGCTGGACACTGCATAGAAGTAGGCGCTCAGAGCGGGTCATTTAAATTACCGTCTAATCCTCTAAAATCTGCTAACTTTATGAAAGCTCAACCCAAAGAATTTGTAATCACAGATGCCGACGCTAACAAAACTATGCGTCACATGACCCCTTTGGGTGAAGTAACGGGCATTTCCGTTAACACGTCAGGTATAGACTCGGCTCTGCTTAGAGTCGTATCAACTGGCGATTTGCCACAAACCGGCAAAAGGCTATCAGACATCCCGTCTATTTCTTACAAAAGAGCTAAACTTGCCCAAGGGCGTCAAGTGGCCATAACCACATCACCAGAAAACAGTGTTGCGCCAATCAATACCACCGGAAGATATTTAGGAACGGTAAATGTTCGCGATACAGACAATGGACCGATGCGCAAAATTGACCTAGTAGGCATCAAGCCAAAAACTCAGGATAAAGATGCTTGCTTGCCAGGCGCTAGTGGTTCTTCTGCTCTTGCAGAGAACGGAGCTGTTTTAGGACCTCTTTCTTTTGCCGTTAATTTTGGTTACAAAAAAACACCGGCAGTACCAAGCGATACCTTGGCTAGCCCAGACGCAATGCTAGCTAGAAATTTATGGTCTAAAGATTTAAGGGTTAATATGAAAGATTTCTCAACAATTTGTGGCTACAGCCATACTCCCGCAACTTTTGCTATGGATATGTTGCAAGGTCTAAACAACCCAGCCGAAAAATACGTCCAAGGTAGTTAGCCTACAGATTTAAAATCTGTTGGATATTCTACTTCTTGACCGGTAAAACATCTAGTACAGGCTTTTTTACCTAGTTCACCACCAAGAGCTCGCCTAGACGCCTCAATATCTGAATATCTAATTGTATCTTTTTCTTCTAGACCTATATACTCTTTTATTTCTTGTAGCGACTTTGTATTGGCTATCAATTCATCTTCGCTGGGCATATCGATTCCATACTTGCAGGTATATTTGGAAGGTGGGGCAGCGATACGTAAATGGATGTTGCCAGCTTTGGCGTTTTTTAGCTTGGCTACCACCTGATGCATGGTAGTTCCACGTATCAAAGTATCTTCAATTAAATAAATATCCTTACCCTTTATCTGACTTTTTATGGACTGTAACTTCTTGTTGGCTACGCTAGAGCGTGAATCTTGGGTACTTTGCTGGAAAGACCGGCTGGTTGTAGCACGCACAAAACCCTCATGCAATTCTAAGCCAAGTTCATAAGCGAAGCCTTCGGCCGCACCACGGGATGAATCTGGCACAGCCATAACAATTGCATCTTCAATAATATTTTCTTCGGCTTTGGCAAGTTCACGACCAAAATTTTTTCTAATCTCAAAAATTGACCGGCCTTCTAGTTGACCATCGGCTCGAGCAAAATATTTACCTTCTAAAATACAGAGTTGAGTGTCTTTTGTTGATTGCATAAAATTTTTGATTTCTGGGTCTTTGCCGGGCATTAGCCTTAGCATATGGCCTGGGGGTAATATATGTTCTTCATCAACGCCCAAGTTATAAAGGGAAGGTGTTTCTGACCCCACGACCCAGCCACCAATTTCGGCCGAGCGACCATAAACCAGAGGATGAAATCCTACCGGGTCACGAAAAGCTAAAAGTTCTGATTCGTCGGCAAAAATAATGCTATAAGCAGAACCGTTCTCGCTTGGCAGAGATTTTAAAACGGCAGATTCTAGGGTAGTTTCGTAATTTGGAGCTACTTTTTCCACAACAAATCCTCTGGTATCTGTTGATATCACAGGTGATTCATTAAATTGGCCGTTATGCGCCGTCCAGAAAACTTTGCCACTGGCGCCTTCTTGTTGAAAAGGGCTCACAACTCCATAATCGTGTTTTTCATTTCTGTGTCCTTTTGTGCGATATCTATCGTGCCCCAATCCAATCAAGCCATCAGGCAGCCCACTAATATTAGCTGTGGTGAGTACATCTTTTACTTTGCCAAAGTCGGCGTAGCCCATCGAGAATTCCGGGTTAAGTACAGCTATTCCGGCTGAGTCATCACCGCGATTTTGCATGTCGCTCAGGGCAGATGCTAAATATTCTGCCATCATCTCAGCCCTAGATGAAGGGTCCAGAACAATGCCAATAACTCCACAGTTGTGATGTGGTTTTTGCTCAATATTAAAACTTGGATTTGCTTCCATACTTCTACCCATTGTCTTTAGTATATGGGACTAAAGACAATATAAAAACTCTAAAGCTTAGATATCTAGGTGTAAAAATAAGTTACAATAAGTGGATAATGATTTTTTATCTGCTGAAGTGGTGGTATGGTCGAGGTTTTGGCTGGGTGATTGAGAGAATTGACCAAAATATGCTCAATATTGGCCGAACTTTGGCTGTAAAAGTTTTACTCAAAACTTGGCTAACGCCATGGAAACAGATTACAACCACAACAACTATTACTAATTTTATGCAAAAAACAGTGGACAATTTAATATCTCGTCTTGTTGGATTTTTTGTGCGTACATTTATGTTGATTACGGCTTTTGTTTGGGCAATTTGCGTAATGATTTTTGGCGCAATTTGGCTAGCGGTTTGGGCATTTATCCCAGCATTAATAATTATCTTACCTCTGCTTTACGTTAGTGGAGTTAGTCTGTAATGGCCAAATACACTTTAAATCTACGGGCTTCGAGGCCGGCGCGCGCCAGACTAGGCAAAATCTATGATAAAAGTTGGCTGATTACGACTTGTAAATTAGTTGTCTTCGGCTCAGTAGTTATCGGGGTTGGACTATTAATTATAAATGACCCTGTGGGTTGGCTAGCGCTTCTACCTGGAGCTATCGCATATCTTTTAGTGGCTTGGGTGGCAGGTGATTTATCCGATAAATCGGTACCAAAAAAAGCTGATTTTAAGCTTCATAATTTACTGGACTTTTACCCGCTGTCCAGATTAAAAAATGATAGTCCGTCGGCCTATGAACTTTGGCAGGCGCTAGAAGGATGTGAAGAAAGTTATTTTGTAAGTAACCGGTTTTTAATCGACAAAAACTTTTTTGAACAACTTTTAGATAAATCCCCGGGTTCAGCCGAAAAAATTTGGCCGATTGCTGAAAAATATCGGGCAAAATACCAGCTCGACTGCCTAAGCAATACCATCGTTCTGGTCAGTCTTATAGTTAGCGTGCCAAACCATGAGCAAATATTAAAAACCATCCAACTAGATGTCGAAGATGTGGAGTCTGCCATACCGTGGATGACCGATATTTTAGAGAAGCGACGCCTAGCAAAATCTAAGCAGTTTTTTGGTGGAATCGGCCGAGATTGGGCATATGGCTACACGCCAATCTTACAATCGCTGGGTCATAACATCAGCCAAAACATAGAAATGCATGGGTTTTTCCGTGACACTTCTATGCATGAGAAGCTTGTCGGCCAGATGATTCAGATGATGAACAATGGTAACGGCACGGTGACGCTTATTGGCGACACCGGAGTGGGCAAGACCACTTGTGTGCATGCTTTTGCCGAGCACATACTAGGCGACAAAACCACTCCTAAGAACATTTTGCATAATCAGGTTGTTGAGTTAGATGCTCCGACGCTACTGTCACAAGCAAAAAAGCCTGGTGAGCTAGAAGCTTTGATGATTCAAATCTTTAATGAGGCGCTTAGAGCAAAAAACATCATTTTATTTTTTGACGATGCCGAAGCGTTTTTTGGCACCGGAACCGGAACCGTAGATTTATCACATGTTCTGAGGCCCGCACTAGAATCTTCTAGTGTACGAGTTGTTTTAGCTATGAGCCCTGTTGCTTGGCAACGACTAAACGGCACCGGTGCAACCGGTAAAATGCAACCGCTCAATGTAGCTCCAGCCGACGAAAACACAACATTGGCCGTTTTGCGTGACAGTATATCGGCCACAGAGTACAAAAATAAGGTTGTTTTTACCTACCAAGCCCTGCGTGAAGGCTATAAACTGGGTAGTCGCTATGTAAATAATTTGGCTATGCCAGGTGCCGCCCTGAGTGTTTTGGAGCAAACCGCTACAACGGCTAATCAACAACTAGTTACCAAAGAAATGGTCCAAGCATCGGTCGAGCAAGCTTACGGCATCAAACTGCAAGCAACCAGCCAAAGCGAGTCAAATCAACTGCTCAATTTAGAAACCGAACTGCACAAATATGTCATCAACCAGGATAGAGCTGTAACGGTTGTAGCTGACGCACTGCGCAGGGCTAGGAGTGGCGTCGGCAACCCTAACCGACCAGTAGGCACTTTCTTGTTCCTTGGCCCGACCGGAGTTGGTAAAACTGAGTTATCTAAGGCTTTAGCTAGAACCTATTTTGGTAATGAAAAAGCCTTGATTAGGCTAGACATGAACCAATTCGTTGGTCCAGAAGATGTATCGCGTCTAATTGAAGTTAGTAGGGGTCAAGAACTGGGCTTCTTAGGCAAAGTTCGCAAGCAACCCTTTAGTGTTATCTTGCTAGACGAGGTAGAAAAAGCTCATAGTTCAGTGGTCAACGCCTTTTTGCAAACTTTGGACGAGGGCGAAATGCGCGACAGCGACAACAAAGCCGTCTCATTTAAAGACGCTATAATCATCGCCACGTCTAACGCTGGCGCCGATGAAATCCGTAAAATTATCGATAGTGGTGACAACATTGATGATAGGGAAGCCGAATTTATAGAAACATTAATTTCACGAGGACTTTTTGCGCCAGAACTTATTAACAGGTTCGATGAAATAGTTATCTTTAAACCTCTAAAACCGGATGAGCTTGTCCAGGTTATAGATATTATTGTGGCCGGCATAAATAAATCACTAGATTCCCAAAAAGTTCAGGTTGAGTTAACTTTGCCGGCTAAAAAATGGCTGGTAGCCAAAGGTTACGATTCTAAACTGGGAGCAAGACCAATGCGCCGAATGGCCCAACGCTACGTAGAAAATACGGTGGCTAAAAAACTGCTAGATAAATCTGTGACTTCTGGTGAAAAAATCCTGCTAGATGTTAGGGATTTCGAGAATCAGAAGTAGTGTCCTTTGATCGTTTAAAATCCCAATATTGCTGTTCCTTAGCAAAACTAGGAAATGGATCTAAAAATGTAGCTTCAAAAGAAATACTACCATCAAAACTGTTTATACTTAGATCTAGTTCTTCATCGTAACCAGACATACACTCCTCAATGTTCTCTGGCTTAAAGCCAAGTTCTTTTAATTTGTTAGATACAAACACAAAATTATCAAAGGTTAGTTCTGCATACGCCGTTGGGTTGCTTTGACCGGAATCTATTTCATCACTTGCTGGCGAGGCACCACCAAGCCAGACTTTAGCGTCTTCAACGCTGATTTTATTTTTTGCGTCTTCTAGCATTTTATCGAGGGTCTTGGGCTCAGTTTCCAATGAACCTCTTTTGATATAGCCTTGGACATCACTAAAATGACCCAGATATGTACCTTGCGAAGAATATATTGCTATGGCAATACAAGGACAGACAGCTTCTGTTTTTAGTATTTTTTCTTCGTGAGCTAGAGCAAAAGCCCAGTCGTTCATTTCAACATCAATTGTTTCTGGTGTTTGTTTTGGAAATGACTCCATATGATATATTATAGCACTTTTTTATATTTTATACAATATTGCCTATGTTATACTTAACATAGGCAGGAGGATAATTATGGGAATACTTTTATGGATAATCTTCGGTGGTTTAGTAGGTTGGATCGCCTCAAAAATTACAGGGACCGATGAGCAACAGGGAATTTTTGTCAATATTATTGTTGGTATAATTGGTGCATTCTTGGGTGGTTTTATTATGCATCTAGTAGACAAAACCGGTGTCACTGGCTTTAATTTGCGAAGTTTTTTGGTTGCACTTTTGGGCTCTGTTGTCTTGATTGGCTTGTTCAAGTTGATTTTTAAATAGAAAGCTAATTTAAAATCAATAACAAAAACTGCCAACTTCTGTTGGCAGTTTTTTATGGCGGAAGGGGAGAGATTCGAACTCTCGGTACCGTTGCCGGCACGACGGTTTTCAAGACCGTTTCCTTAAACCACTCGGACACCCTTCCAAATTTTTTGTGGTTTACAGAGGTACATTGTACCGTAATCACGAAGTTTTGAACAGTTTATTGGTATATAATACCTAAAATGGGTAGACCGAGTGTAGCACAATTTATATCTGACAAACGCGCCGAAGGCTTGAGCGATAGCAAAATTTCGCACTTACTGCTGGACGCCGGCTGGCACATGGATATCATTCATAAAGCTATGCACGGCGAACCAATTCGGTCCCGCAACCTGGATCCTATTTTAGATATCAAAAAACAACCGCTTAGAAAAATACTTATCTGCTGTTTGGTGTTAATTTTGCTACTTGCATTAGCGCTACTGGCGATATTTATCTAAAATTTTATGGACGTTTTGACGATTTCTAATGTGGGAAAACACTTGTTTCGATACACTGTTGCTTTATCCCAGAGGCAGTTTCAACTGCGAACAATACTACCGTATAAACGACGATTGGCGCTACCAACGCATTTGTGCCATTTGCATCACATTTTAGATAGGTATCAGTGAGTATTTGATCAGGATCAGTAATGGTTGGGATGACAGTTGGAGCTGTAGTGCCGGAGTTATGGAAATTAACATTGTCTAGATCGTAATATAATAAACCCGTACTTAAATACGTACAAAATTTCTTGCCAGTATGCGGTAAACTACAGTCAAAACCTCCCGCTACTACCACCGTATGATTGTCGGTATTATACTGGACCCTTTGGGTGGCAATATACTCTGCATCTTTTTTACGTGTGTTGTTTCTGTTTGCTCTTTGGAGTGATGGTACAGCAAGAAAAACAATAAGCAATATCAGCCCCGCGATTGCAAGCACAATCAATACTTCAATAATAGTGAACCCACCGGAAGACTTACGTGTCATTGTACCCATAATACTATAGGTTTAATAAGTAAAAAAGAAATATAAAAGCGGTGACAAGATGATCATACGATCATCACGCCACCGCTGGTACACCCGATATGATTCGAACATACGACCTTTGGCTCCGCAAGCCAACGCTCTATCCAGCTGAGCTACGGGTGCCCACAGACTCACAGACCTCCAAAATCCAGAACAACGGAGGTAATTATAGCATAAAGAGGTTAGATTACTAGTGTTAAAAGCGTACAAGCTTGGCTATACGGTCAACGCTAGTTTCCTTGCGTTGTTCGTTAGGTAAATGCTGGGCCAGAGCCTCAAAAATTTTTTCTTCATTTTCTGGTGGAAAATATATGGAAAGTTCGTTATAAAAGCGGTGCAAGGGCAGTAAACTGACATATCCGATTGCACCGTGACGTTGCAATGAAAATGATTTAAAATCAGTGAAAAAATAACTTTTTTGACCAACCTTAATGCCTTCATCGTCTACAGAATATTGAAGCTGACGAGGTTTACGGCCAGCAATTACCGCAAACAAAATCCCGACAATAACAATAAATGCTACTGATATATAGTCTTTGCTTAGCAGATAAGTAATGCCCGAAATTAGACCTATAAACACCAATAGACCAAGATACCATAGGCCGTTTTTTTGGTTAGCAATAAACTCTGAAGTAGCCCAAGAAATGGCTTTAGCTCCCTGAGCTTTTTCGGGTTGGAGGGGCTGTTGATAGGCTTCGGGCTCATCATGAAACGCCCAAGTTGTCTCATCTTTTGTCTCGTTCTCTTGCATAAGCATTATTGTAGCATCTGACCACCTCACAAGATAAAAGACTATACTCAGAGGTTAAAAGTCTGGTATAATTTACCTCTGTTAGCAATCAGCCTAAAAGAATTTGTCTAGACTAGGAGAGGTACCCAAGTGGCTGAAGGGGACGGTTTGCTAAATCGTTAGAGGGGCGAGAGTCCCTGCGAGGGTTCGAATCCCTCTCTCTCCGCCAGATAGGATACATTTTTATGAACACGAGTAGTCTACCAACAGAGACATCAAATGAGGCAATTTCTGGAGAAGTTATTGAAAAAGCTCCAGAGTTCAAAAAAAGTCGAAAGCGATATTGGATACTTGCGCTTAATGTAATTCCTTTGATTTTACTATTTATTGCAATTTTATTAACAAATACAGTTGTCCGAGAGGTTGGCGATACAAACGGAGACCCCGCAAGTGTTACACCGCTTGGTGGTATTCTGGCTGGAGGTTTGATTATTGCTTTGCTTGCACCTTTTTTTGGATTTATATTTTTTGTTATTTTAATCATTGATTTTGTGTTGCTAGTTCAATATCTGATAAAAAAATCTCAAAAAAACATACTTTAGTCTAGCGCCTGTGCAAAAACTATAGCGTCAACAGATTTTGCTCCTGAGTTTTTTAGCATTTTTGCAATATATTCTAAAGTTGCACCCGATGTAGTGACGTCGTCGACTAATAAGACCTTGGATTCTTTAATAAGTTCCAGATTTTTTAGCTTGAAGGCCTCTTTTGCTTGCTTAAAACGTTTCTCGCGTGAAGCGCCTAACTGACGCGAGTTAGAAACTCGGTTTATTAAATCTTTATATTGAAGCTTTTTAAGTTTTGCCAAATTTTTGGCTATTAACTTTGATTGGTCATAGCCACGTACTCGGATACGACTTGGTGCAGTGGGAACATGACATACTAGTGTTTCTGGTGGCAAAATTGGCAAAATCTCTGCCATAATTCTGGAGATATCCTTAGAGATATAAGCCGAGCACTCAAACTTTAGTATATGTAGTAGTTCTTTAGCCAAATCTTCATACATCGTGACAACCCATAGATGTTGTAGAGCCACACTAGACCTACAGCTAACACAGACTTGGTGCTGAACTGTGGATTTATGACACTTATAGCAGCGAGGTGGTGCAAAGTCCAGATAAGCTTCCTGGCATTTTGGGCAAAGACCAACACCTTTTTCTCCGCAAACATAGCAAGAAATGGGCGCAACCATAGAAATTAATTCTTCTAACAACATTATTGAAGTTATAACACTAGATGTTTTCCAATACTGTGGTAATTTTTGTGTTGTAAATAAAGACAAAAGTTGCTTACAAGATACAAATTATGGTCTATACTATAAATAACATAAAAACTACAGGCCCCGCAGGTCTCTAAAACAATCTAACAATCGCACCACTGGAGGGTACAAGTAATGGCACGAAGAAATCGTGATGAAGATTTATTAATGGAAGATGAGTTGACTGCGGCTTTTTTGGGTGACGATGACCTTTTGTCATCACAACCTGTAGATACTCAAGTTGACGACAATTCTGGACCAGTTGTATCCGATGAATGGGAAGAAGATGACGTTGTACCTGGACAACTAGCTGTTGATGTATATGAAACTAAGGAAGAATTGATTGTTAAGGCCCGTACCGCCGGTGTCAACAAGAACGATTTGGACGTTAGTATTTCTGACAATACTCTAAGTATCCGTGGCACTCTAAGTGCAGGTGGGGAAGACGACGTCGAGAATTACTTTGTGCAAGAATGTTACTGGGGAGAATTTAGCCGTAGCATTGCCTTGCCGGTACCTGTTAAAGAAGATGAAATTGAAGCAGTGCTAAAAGACGGAGTACTAACTGTAGGCTTTAAGAAATTAAAGCAAGATACAGTCAAGAAAATCGAAATCCTTTAAGCAAGAAAGTCTATATCTATTTAAAAACCCGCCTGAGATTGGCGGGTTTTTATTAATCAAATACTTATTTATTAATTTACTAGAGTAGAAGACTGCCCAAGTACAAACTTGACGATAAACTGAGCTACAGCCACGATTACTAGACCAATAACGGCGTAGAGAATCGTATTCTTTGCCCCAGTTACCTTGCTGGAGTCTCCACCAGAAGCTATGTATTTGAAACCACCAACAATAATCATAATTACAGCCACGATAGCCACAATTATAGAGACAATGTTGATAATTTTAGCGATTAGCTGGTTTAGGCCTGTTTCATCTGCATTCGCAGCACAGTTACCGGCTGCACCAAACTGCAAGCTTGAAGCGCCTCCACACAAATTGCCTTTTATGTCAGGAGTTTGCGCTACAGCCAACGCTGGCAGAGCAAATAGCCCCAAAGCGAATGTTGAGATTAATAATAGTTTTATTTTTTTAATCATATTAGGTTTACCTTTCTTAGTGTATCTGAATGATTTATACCATACCTTGCTTTATTCCGGCAATGCTTATTTATGGCTTACTTGTTTATATCTTACGATGCTAAGCCAATAGCAACTCTTACAATAAACTGGGCCACAGCTACTACAATTAGCCCAATAAGAGCGTAAAGTATGCCATTTCTGGCAGAGTTAACTTTATTGGCATCACCGCCGGATGTAATAAACCTGGCACCGTTAATAAGAATCATTATTACTGCAAGTATCCCAATGATTATGGATATAAGATTTACAACATTAGCAACGGTCTTATCTAGCCCGGATGTATCGGTACTGGCACAATTAACTGGTCCGTTAGCAAGTTGGGCACCGCCACAAGCCTCATTTTTGGCATTATCGAACAAACCAGCACTAGCAGGTGGCGCATAAGCTAACTGAAGAGTTGCCAGCCCAAAAAAAGTTATTAATGTTAGTAGTGTGTTTTTCATCTTCATCTTTTTCTAGCCTATCTTTTTAAGAAAGAATTGTACAATCGTTTGAGCCAACACAGCGATTATTAGTCCTACGATAGCATAGATAATTGTCTCCCGTGCCTTGGCTACGTCGTTGGGGTTACTGCCAGAGGAAATGAACTTCAGGCCACCAAGTAGTAGCGCAATAAAAGCCGCGATACCAACAATAATAGAAATAATACTAATAGCAGTTGTAATTACGCCGTTAGGCCCATATAAGGGATTCTGACCAGCAGGAGTTCTAGATTGGCAAACAGTTGAGCTAGCACCAGCGCCACTACACACATCTTTAAAAACATCTTCAGCCAGCGCCGGAGTCGCAAATGCAAAAACTCCAACCAGTGAAAAACTAGCCAAAATCATCCCAAGATGCTTCAAGTCCCTCATTACAAGCGCCCCAGTACAAATGCAACAATTATTTCAGCGCTCAGTGCGACAGCCAAGCCAACCAAAGCATAAATTATTGTCCTTTTTCCTTTGGCTATCTCTTCTGGGTTGCCGGAACTTTTTGCTATGTTCAGAGAAGCAATTACAATTACCAGGACCGCTATAGCCCCAGCCAGGCCAAACACTATTGCAAAAATCTTCTGAGCAAAACTTTGGTCAGCAGCAACGTCAGGTAGCCCAAGGTCAGCTTTTGTTGGATTGCTTAATTTAGCAAAAATATATAGTGCTTTTTCTGTAAACCAATCATTCACCTAGTTAATTCTCCCAGCCACAAAACTTACTAGTGCTGTGGCAACAATAGCTATTACTAGACCGACTAAAGCGTCTTGGATAGCCGTTCGGGCCGAGTTGATTTTGTCAGGGTTACCACGGGCTGTAATAAATCTAATACCGGCATAAACTATAAAAACAATGGCAGCAATAGCTGCTAGTCTTAGTAACATTTCAATTATTGCAAGAACAATCAGCCATATATCGTTTAGGCCAGTTAGAGTCGGCACACAATCTGCACCAGAACCTTGCCCGCCGAGGTATTTATACCATTTAGGGAACCCCAGGAAGGTCCCGCCAGTGCAGGTTGCTGAAAATCTAATTAAGTTTTCTGTCAAAAAATCCAACATACTATAATCTTATTCTAAACTAAAATAAGCCTCCAGGAACTAAGAATTGCGCCAAAGCCGAAATTAATAGATAAAACAAAAGTCCGACCATAGCGCTCAAGATGCGACCTTTAGCCTTGGACGTTTCTTCGGGGTTACCTCCAGAACTAGCGTACTGGATACCGGCATAAACTATCGATGCTACCAACACTAATCCGATTCCGACTGTCAAGAATCTAACGAAGGCATAAGCCATATCAACAATCGGATTACCGACGCCTTTACAGCCTAGATTAAACCTAGTTTTTACGGCTTCATCACCGGCTCCACAAGTAAACTGCTTTGCTGTACCATTTGGAGCAAGAGAAACTGACGAAGTTGTTGGGGTGGGGGTTTGAGCAAATACAGAGGAATTTGAGAAAATAAATAAGCCAAACACAGCAAAAAGCGTAAAACCCAGCACTACAAATTTGTGTTTGAAATGTTTATTTATTAATTTCATCTTAATAATAAGGATACATGATAACCTTTAGCTAATCTATAAATTATTATACAATCGCTACACAAATAAGCATAAGTAATTATTTATTGCATGTTATAATTTCAGTAGTCATAAACAATTTGAGTTAAATAAAACATGGGCTCTAATAAATTTTTTTCTAGAATAACTTACTTCTCGCTTTCTGTAGTATATTTTTGTACTTTTTTATTCCTATTATTTGCGCCTGTTGGCAGGGTTTCAGCTTTTCCTATAGCCCAAATTAACACCAAAACAGCTACTTTTGCTGACAAAAACGCTTCAGTAATAACAGTAAAGATTGGAACCTCTACTTTGACCTTCAAGCGTAACCCAACTCCACCTCAAGCTTCTGGGAGTGCATTTGATTTTTCTGGTATAAATTATGTTTTTGAGCTTCAAGGCAACACCGACGATAACTGTAGCCAAGGCATACCTGCTTCTGGGGGGGCGTTTGGTGTCGGGAGCTTTACCCCTACAGTAGCCAAAATTACAATTCCTAGTGCCAATTTAGACGTAACACCTCCGCCAGCAAATATTAGCGGTACCTTCCTCTTCTTCCATAGAGCAGGCACAACCTGTACTACCGACGCTGTTAACACTACAATCCAAGTTGCAAATACTTTTGGAGCCACACTTGCAGTACCAGCTACTGAAAAAGCCATAGTAGCACCCGGCGCTACTGCTAGTGCACAACCAGCAGACAGTTGCGAAACATTAGATTCTGGACCTTTGGGTTGGGTACTATGCCCAATTATTGACCTAGCAGGCACATTTACTGGGTTTGTTTTTAATAGTTTTGTTATACCTTTTCTAGAAGATGTACCAGTAACAACCGACCCGACCGATGGTTCATATATCGCCTGGAAACAGTTTAGATTGATAGGTAACATAGTGCTTGTTGGCACTATGTTAGCTGTAGTTTACGCACAAGTGAGAGGTAATTAATATGTTAGACGCTTATACCGTACGAAAAGCCATACCCAGAATCGTACTGGCTGTAATTGCCATAAACCTATCAATTTATTTATGTGTGGCCGCCATAGATATCACTAATATTATTGGGCATGGGTTAGGGGACCTTATTACAGGGCCGTTCTTAGATAACAAGGCGTATGGCAGAGTACAGCTACCGCAAAATGGCGCAACTATTACAGCCGGGGTGTTTGGTGTCTTAACCTTGCTAGTTGCGGGTGCAACCGGAGTTTTTGCTCTTGCTGGATCAACTGCAGCTGCTGGAGTAATCGCAACTGCTGGGCTGGCCTTATTGGCTGTTTTAGTACCTTTTGTTATATCTATGATGCTAATTACATTGGCGGTAATGTTCACGCTAATCATCCGACAGGCACTTTTGATATTTCTGGTGGTGGTATCCCCCGTAGCAATTGCTCTATTTGTGTTGCCTGGGACAGAAAAATACTTTAAAAAATGGTTGGATTTATTTGCAAAAACTTTGCTGGTATATCCAATCATAGCTGTAATATTTGCGATGTCCACAGTAATGGCTCAAATCATATTGGGTACGGCTGAATTATCGGCTCCAGTAATGGGCTTAGTAAAGGTTTTGGCAACAGTAATAGTAGTTTTTGCTCCTTTGGTGATGATACCTTTTGCATTTAAGTTTGCCGGTGGAGCAATATCTGCCGTTATGAACCTTGCCAATGGCAAAGCTAGCGGTATATCTGGCCGAGCTGGCCAAGGCTTCCAGGCATGGCGAAAAAACCCCAACAGCGCAGCTGGAAGAGCAGCGCTCAATGCTAGTAGTAACAGAGCTGATAGTGGCCTTACTTCTCGACAGATTTGGGCTAGAAGGCCTGGGGGACAAAATCGAGCAAGTCGTATCCAGAATGCACGTGCTCTTGACCAAAAAGAAAGAAAAGCAGCCCTACAAGATACTTTTAGGGCAAAAGCGACTGCTCAGGACAGCGACGTTCAGGATTCACTAGTAATGTCTGAGGCTAAAGTGGCTTCTGACAGACAAAGACTAAATACGGAGCTAACAAACAGCCGGAGATTAATGGATAGTGGAGCGCTTAGTCCATCCGACTTAAGGGTGGAGCAAGATAAAATGTTAATGAATGAAAGGAAACTTGATGCACATGCAGCAGCGGACAGCGTAGGCAGAACCACTGCAACTCGTCAAGCCGCCTTCAATAGTGTAGAAAGAATTAAGTTCACTTCGAATACTCACGACCAGGAACTTGCTCTTGCAAAAGATATATTTGGTGAAAGAGGTGCGGCAGAGGCAATGAACGAACATCAAGCAATTGCAAAAGGTCCAGCTGGACGCACAGATCTTTCTGCATCACTATATGGTCAAACCTATGACTTAGACCGCGCTTCTACATCACAATCAATGTATATGTTGATGAATCAAGGTCGACCGGACGCGGTAAGCAACCTTATAGATTCTCATGTTTCTAGAATGTACGACCCCAGTGCAAGTAAAGAAGCAAAGGCTAGGTCTGCCGAATTCTTACATAGCATTAAAGGAGCCAAAGGTTCAGGTACGCCTATTAATAACCAACAAGTTAATGAAAAATTATCACAAATTAATACTGCAATTGATGGACATATAGGAACTGTCGCAACTGAGATTATTGCAAGTGGTGTAGCTCCAAAGACTGAAAAGAGAGTAGTGCAACGAGAAATCGAAGATCCCGCCAGACCAGGAGAGAAAATTGTCAGAACTGAAACTGAAGATGTCCCAGTTGATCCAAGTTCTTGGGCAAGAAGACGCGCAGAGAGAGATTTACAAGAACGATCTATGGCATACATCCCTCCTGACCCAAGCGAGCGAGACAGGTCTTAAACGCATTCCCTCGTGATACAATAAACATAAGGCTTTTAGGAGTTTTCTATAGATATGGCGACGTATAAAGTTATTCAGGATATTGAGGCCGAGTATTTATTGTATTGACTAGACTAGGTCTGGTCTGATATAATTAGGTTATGAAAATTATAAACACTTACCAGGCAAAAACTCAGCTATCTAAACTACTAGAACGCGTGCAAAAAGGCGAAACTATTGTTATTGCTAATGCTGGCAAGCCAGTGGCTCAACTTAGTCCTTATCAAGCCCGCGATAAAATTGTGTTTGGGGTCTGGAGTAATAAGCAAAATATTAAATATAAAGACGAAGACCTTGTAGGTATCGACCCAGATATCCAAAAAATGTTTTATGGTAATGACTAGAAACAAAAATCTTCACATACTCCTTGATACAAATGCCTTGATTTGGTTTGCTCATGCACCGCACAAACTAGGCCCGGAGGCAAAAAATTTGATAAGCAATGCTTCCAGAAGATTTATATCCTCAATATCAATACTTGAAATAGTAATAAAAACAATGAATGGTCGACTAGATTTTCCTAGCAAAGTCGACGAAATTACTGAATCATTAAAAGCAGAATACATAAATTTTGATCAAATTCACGCTAACGGACTTAAGGATTTTCCAA
The DNA here is from genome assembly GCA_043741255.1 of Candidatus Saccharimonadota bacterium. Lineage (GTDB taxonomy): Bacteria > Patescibacteriota > Saccharimonadia > Saccharimonadales > 2-12-FULL-41-12 > JALHOM01. The sequence goes on from JAYUAP010000112.1 coordinate 37,227, forward strand.
CATTATCAAAACACGATCCTTTTGACCGTATGCTTTTATCCCAAGCAAAAACCGAGAACCTTATGCTTTTAACATCTGATGAGGTGTTGTTGTCGTTTGGCTACGACTTTGTTGTCGACTCTACAAAATAGCTCTTAAAGTGGTACAATATACATAAGAATTTTAAGGGTTATTGATGGCTACATATAAAGTAATTCAAGATATTGAGGCCGAGGACAAATTCCTTGGTCCGCTTACTCTAAAACAGTTTGTTTTTGGGGCTATTGGGCTGTTTTTTGGCTACCTTAACATTTTTGCGTTAACCCGTGGCTTTCCATACGCATTGGTTATTTTTACACCCCCTATGGCACTCGGTCTTTTTTTGGCTATACCATGGAGCAAAGACCAGCCGACCGAAGTATGGGTGCTAGCTAAACTGCGTTTTCACTTTAAGCCTCGCAGACGCATATGGGACCAGAGTGGCATGGAAGAATTAGTAACTATAACCGCACCAAAAAAAGTAGAAAAACACCTGACCGACAATCTGAGCCAGACAGAAGTAAGAAGTCGTTTACAAATCTTGGCAGAGACTATCGACAGCCGTGGTTGGGCTGTAAAAAATGCCGAGATGAATAATCTGATTCATCCCACTGATACCCCAGATAGGCTAATTAGCCCCTCTACATTGCCCCAAGAGGTCCCCATTATTGACCTAGCAACTATACCCGATGTCTATGACGGAACTACTCTTACTGTGGAGGGTTTTGACCGCATGATAAAGCAAAGTTCTGATATACGAAAGGCCCAAAGTCTAGAAGTCATGGACAGAGTCAGAAACGGTGAACCAATAGAATCTATATATGCACCTCAGGTCCAGTTCACGCCTCCGCCAACCGACTACCAAACATACACTAATCAAGCACCTCTAGATGAAACAACTCTAAACGAAGAACTAAAGAACCGTAAAACACCTAACTCGGCTATCAACGGCCGCATGAAGGTTATTAACCCGCTAAAACGACGTAATGGTTTTGGCCCACAGCCGTCACGCTTCATGGATGATTCCCCTGATGAAAATATCCAAAAAAGTGAACACCAAAAAACACAAGCAGAAACTATACCACCACCTCCAACCCCTGCTATACTAGAACTTGCAGGAAACAACGATTTAAACGTCGCAACTATCGCACGCCAAGCCAAAAAAGAAATAGATGGTGATACGAACGAGGTTGTGATTTCGTTGCATTAATAAAATGGTGGGAAGTAAAAGATAAAAAATGAATCCAGGTGAACAACAAAATAATCAAGCTCAACCTTATGCTCCGGTTGGGCTTAATCAAACTACGCCGGCTCATGCACCATCTATCCCACAACAAGATTTTCAACTTCAGGGCCAACAACCATCACCATATGGCCCACAAATTCCTCAAGGCGTACCACCAAATACTCAGATTAACGGCCAACCACTTACCCCTAATACCCAGCCAGTTAATAAAAATAGCACTCAAAACATCCTCCAAATCGCTGAAATTCGTGACGGTATAGTCATCATGAACGACGGCTCATATCGCTCTGTTGTTATGGTCAAATCTATTAACTTTGACTTAATGAGCCCACAGGAGCGTGACGCTGTCGAGTTTAGCTACCAGGGTTTTTTAAACTCGCTTTATTTCCCAGTACAGATTTTTATAAGGTCCCAAAAAGTTGACCTGCGTGAATACATAGAGCGCCTAGACAGAATCCGTGTAGAACATGAAAACATGCTGTTATCTGTCCTTATGGACGACTACATTAACTTTATAGATATGCTAGCTTCCCAAACTAACATTATGGATAAACATTTTTACGTTGTTGTGCCATATTTCCCAGTGATAGAAGAGCAAAAACAGAAGCCGTTAGCATCTAGCAAGCTTTTGTTTGATGGAGTTTTTGGGATGTTAAACAACACTAAAACCCACGTCGTAATCAATGAGGGGGCCCTAGAAGCCGCCAAATCAGAACTTCGCAACCGCGTACAGGCGGTTTTAGGTGGGCTCATGCAATGCGGTATCCAAGGACTGCCACTAGATACTCAGGAGTTAATCGAGCTTTATTACGACAGTTACAACCCCGACACAGCAACCCGGCAACAGCTCAAGAACTTTAACAATCTTACGGCACCAGTTATAACAAAAGGACCAGGCACGGCGCCCCAACCTAACCTAGAAAGGGAAATGCTTTAATGGCCCGCAGACCAAAACCGATTGTTGACCCTGTAGCCCTTGCTCAAGCTCAACAACAGCGCGAGCAACAAGAAGTAGATGCCGCTTTTCGCAAAGGTATTACGGCCCTTCGTGATTTTATTGCCCCAAGTTCCGTAGAGTTTAGCCCAGCATTTTTCCAGATTGGTACTCGTTTTGCTAGAACTTATTTTGTCTATGGATATCCACGTCAAATTAGTACCGGTTGGTTGTCTAGCATGGTCAACTTAGATGAAGTTGTTGATTTATCACTATTTATTTACCCAGTAGAAAGCCAAGTTGTACTAAAAAACCTCCAAAAAAAGGTGGCTCAGCTGGAAGCGGGGGTAATGATAGACTCAGAAAAGGGCCGGGTGCGTGACCCAGCCAAGCAAAATGCCATCATCGACGCCGAAGAAATGCGCGACAAACTGCAGGTCGGCGAAGAACGCTTTTTCCGTTTTGGTCTATACTTCACAGTTTATGCCAATTCTATGGATGAACTAGAATTCGTGTCTCATAAAATTGAATCGATTCTAGGCCAGCAATTGGTGTTTTCGAAACCGGCAACGTCTCAGCAAGAGCAAGGGCTGGCCAGCACGGTACCACAACTTAGCGACCAGTTGCAGATTAGACGCAACATGAACACCGGTGCCATAAGTACTAGTTTCCCGTTCACTAGCGCCGACTTGACTCAAGATAATGGGATTTTATACGGCATCAACATGCATAACTCCGGCCTAGTAATTTTTGACCGATTTACTTTAGAAAACGGCAACTCTGTTGTCTTTGCCAAATCTGGCGCTGGTAAAAGCTTTACCGTCAAACTTGAGGCTTTGCGTAGCATGATGATGGGAACCGAAGTTTTTATCATCGACCCAGAGAACGAATATCAAAGGATGTGCGAAGCAGTCGGTGGCGCTTATGTCCGCCTGAGTCTAAACTCACAAACCAGACTTAACCCTTTTGATTTGCCTCAAGTCGTTGATACTGAAGAAGCCGACAACGCGCTTCGTAGTAACTTAATTACACTCCACGGCCTTCTAAGACTGATGATGGGTGGCGCCCAAGCTCAGATGAATAACACCGGTACTGGAGGCTATATGGCACCGGCTATGACTCCTAGTGAAGAGGCCGACCTTGACGCAGCTCTAATAGAAACTTACGCCAAAGCCGGCATAACTAATGACCCGTTAACTCACGTCTCGCCACCGCCAACCATTACCGATCTTTATGACACACTCCTACATATGGGCGGAAATGGACCACAACTTGCTCAGCGTTTACGAAAGTACACTAGCGGAACTTTTGCTGGTATCTTTTCTCAGCAAAGCAACATTAACATTAACAACCCTATGGTTGTCTTTAATGTCCGCGACCTAGAGGACGAACTTCGGCCGGTAGCTATGTTTATCGTACTTAACTACATTTGGAACAAGACTAAATCCGACCAAAAACGCAGGATACTAGTCGTTGATGAAGCTTGGCAACTAATGAAGTATGAAGATAGTGCCAATTTCTTATATAGTCTAGCTAAACGAGCTCGTAAATATAACCTAGGTATCACAACTATTACTCAAGACGTAGAAGATTTTATGGGGTCACGCATGGGTAGAGCGATTGTTGCTAACTCTAGTTTACAAATCCTTTTAAAACAATCTCCATCCGCTGTGGATGTCTTGGCTGACGTCTTTAAGCTCACCAGCGAAGAGAAAAAGCGTCTGGCACAGTTCCCGGTAGGGCAAGGATTGTTCTTTGCCGGCCAAAGCCATGTCCATATTCAGATTGCTGCCAGCCCGACAGAACAAAACCTAATTACCACTAACCCCGGGCAAGGCCAGCAACCAGAACAAGCTGGCGAGATTTCTGGCGGTCAGGGTACCATAGATTTGCAAAACCGCTTAAGTCCTGGGGTATAATAAAGAAATATAAGGTATTCGTATAAAAAATGAGCACGAAGACACGAGAAAAAGAAATAAATGAGCACGGAGAAGAAGTTGAAAAACCTCTTTTTGGACCAGGAAGTGACGAGGCAAACACTACAGGCAACCCCTCTGACCCACGTGGAGATGTAGCTTCTGGTGATAGTTCAGACCCACGCGCAGAAAAAGCTTTATCTGATGAAGAACTGTCCCAAAAAGAAGAAAAAAGCACCGAAAAATCAGAGAGTAAAACCGATTCATCAGAAAAAGAAAGTTTATTTAGTGGGGAAGAATCACCAAGTAGATTTTCCAACTTTAGAAAAAGACTAATGGTAAATGGCCGGAGAAAACTGGCAATTGGTGGAATTGTAGGTGTTTTAGGCTTTGGTGGAGTTGGGCTATTCGGTGTCATTCAGGGTCCACTAGAATTCATCCACCTTTCGCAACTTTTACAGAAATATTACACCCGTAGTAATGAGAATTTTGGTGATGATCGCAGTTTTAAGACGGTAATATACAGGTATTCAGGCAGGGCAGAGAGTGGCAGGCTTGGGATAGTAGGTAACACTTATGCCGATAAATTGGAGAAAAAATTGCTTGAAACAAAAGGAATACGCCCAATCTACCACGACGACGGGAGTGGACGCCTAGCAGGATATGAAATAGTTGACGAAAATAAAGCTCGGCAAGGAGGTTTTTTGAAAGAACTAGAAAATGCCGTACCGAACGCAAATAGAACTCAACCAAAAAATCTAACTGGCACAAAGGTTAGATTAGGTAAGGGAGCTTCAATAAGTCCAACTGCTGATATAGTTCACTTCCCCCCTGGAACTAAAGCTAAATATATACGGGCTTCAACTAGAACGGTAGTAAAATCCTTAAACATGAACAGACTATCTACCTCAATAGGCACAAGGGTTAGTGTTAGGCGTGTGGGCGCAAAACTTCATTACCTAAACGGCCTACGGCAGAAAAAAGAGGCAAATGTAGACGCAAAAACTGCTAAAAAGAATTTAGAAAAAACAGTTCTTGATCAGCGTGATGCAGATATTAAAAACGGTGTTAACATACCTAATTTACCAGGACAAACAAAAGATTTAATAGACAGGATTAATACAGCAACCCAAGGCAAAACTAAAGTAGCTGCTGACATTATCCGCAAGGCAATGATAAAAGGCGCTGGGCCAGTAGCAATAGTAGGTGCATTGTGTACGGCCAACGACCTTGGGAATGCCGCGCAGGACACTAAATTTACCAACAATGTTCTGCCGTTAATAAGAAACTTCTGGTACTTTACTTCGGCTGGCGAGCAAGCAAAAAGTGGCAATAGTATTAGCCTAGACGAACTAGGTGTTCTAAAAAAGACCCTTTACGATAAAGAAACAGGCACTAGTGTATACCAGGCCGCTCCTCTGCAGGCAGAAGCTGGCCAAAAACCAAC
>JAYUAP010000113.1:0-1309 GCA_043741255.1 Candidatus Saccharimonadota bacterium
ACTAACAAACATGTACAGTACGTAAAATACAAAGTCGCTTCCTCAGCCCTAAAGGGATTTGTTTGCATGTGTGTGTGTGTATCGCCAGTTATAATATAACTAGCCGTTGATCGTTGATGTTTAGCAATGACTAGCAGTAGAGAGTAACACTGCATTCAATGACTAACTACCACCTCACGCTACTGTGCAGTGCATCGAGTGTTCTCGAAGTGCATCTGCCAGGTGCAACATATCACCATATCCAACCACGTATCTTGCTGAATTTCACATACCGCGTTGCGGCAATTTGTAAGATATAACAAACTCTTACGAAAAGTATAGTTGCAACCTTTAACTTTCTAAAGACAAGCAACTGACCAAGTCAACAGCTAGAGAGCTCTTCTGACTTGATCTACCTCTGGATTTGCTTACGCAGTCAAGGTAATACCTCTTTCATGACATGGTAGCGGAAGTGTTGTAAACAACAACCATCCGAATTTTTAAAATAAAATCCTGATCAAGATATCATCTATATATACTTGAAGGCAATAGCAAATCATGGAACCGGCAAACTTTTCGATTCAAACCAGAAGTCGAGGGATCGCATTGGACGGTCATACAGAATCCTCTGTATCTACCCCAATTGCATCTCATTACGTCATGCCGACGACGCCAGAACAAATGGAAGAAATTATCCTTGCTAGGATAGCAGTGGCCGCAACGGCAGCCGCCCGAGCTCGTTCACCCATTCAATTTTATGATGCTAATCAAAGCATGGAAGATACCGGCACTACCAACAGGCTCATGCCAAAGGAAGTGCACCATTCGCTCTATAGGAATACGTCCACTATTTCGTGCGACATGTTAAAGACTAACAAGATAAGCGAAAACAGCCACGACAATTACAAAAGGAAAGAGATGATATTGAAGGTGCTTCAGACAGAAGACCTACTATCAATGATCAACAACATGCGTCCACCACCAACGTGCTCGGACAGCAACCCAACTGGATATTCGCCAAGGCGAATGGTCAACGATGAGACGGGACAGCACTCGATTAGTGCGGACGATCAATTTCTGTATGCCTACGACTTCGCTAGGCTCTATGTCGTCATTTGTATTGCTACATCGGATAGCCTACAATTTTTGTTCCCGGAGTCCACAACGTGTGGTAATGGCATCACACTTTGGAATAGTATCATCACGAAGCTATTTGGACTTACATATAAGGATGCTTTTGAGGCTGCAGAAAAGCTTCGCAGATGGACTATTGATCCTACCAAGCCTCTGCAACATGACATCCACAATTTAATGCTCCTAGTTAAGAGAG
>JAYUAP010000114.1:0-1307 GCA_043741255.1 Candidatus Saccharimonadota bacterium
TTAAGTAGTGATGGTATAAACCACGATGACTTAGTAGTCGGAGAAGGTACAAATCTTTGTGCATGTCAGCAAGGAGTTTCTGAGAAACCATCTTTGACAGCCCCAACAGAGATACTGATTGTAACCCCACCTCATCGACTTTTATCTTCACTGATTCCTTTGTCACAGAACATTTTAGGAGGTTCTTTACCAGATGATGACGAGATTGATCATGATAAAACGGATACGTTTAAACCATGGCTACGTCAACCTGATACCTCTGATGTATTGTCACAGATTAAGATATCTGGCGATACAGACCTACAACATAAGATACGTACATTATGTCTTAAGTATAGGGATATTTTTAGTAATGAGTTGCCGGCCGCACCAGCTAGAATACCTGAATTTACACTAGACGTACAGAAGGAAAAGTGGGAGGTAGCCAAGAACAGAGCACCTCCACGATCCCAGTCAGCTCCTAAGCAGACTGCACTTTTCTCTACGATAGAGACGTTGCTGAGACAAGGTATAATAACTAAGTCTTCGTCTCCTTATTATAGTCAAGTTTTGTTAGTACCAAAACCTGATGGCACTTTTCGTATGTGTGTCGACTATAGAGCTCTTAACGATTGTACACCTGATGCAAACTGGCCTATACCTAACATAACAGAAATGTTGAGAAGGATAGGTCAACATAAACCTAAGCTCTTTGGGATTATGGATTTGACACAGGGCTATCACCAAGCACCTCTCGAGCACAACACTAAGGCTTTTACTGCATTTATTACCTTTTCTGGGGTATATGAGTTTACTAGACTCCCTTTTGGGCCTAAACGAGCTCCATCTTACTTTCAACAGATCATGGCCACTATAGTATTAGTTGGTTTAATATATATGATGTGTGAAATGTATATAGATGATTGCATCGTTTTTGCTGATACGAATGATGAATTTGTATCACGTTTAGACTCGGTTTTTAAACGTTTCAGAAAACATAACTTATTTCTTAAAGCAAGCAAATGTTCATTTGGATTCAAAGAACTTGAATTTGTTGGAAAAGTTGTGTCAGAAGCAGGGTTGAAAATATCCCAACAAAAAATCCAAGCCGTACTAGACTTCCCATTACCTACCGTAGGCAAACAACTGAAGAGTTTTTTGGGTACGGTTAACTATTTGAGAGATTTTGTTAGAAATCATTCAACGATTGTAAAGCCGTTACATGATTTGATTGCTAACTATGATAAACATCGAAAAATAGTATGGACTCCAGAGACAACTTCAGCTTATAATGAGATGAAATTGCAAGTTAGTAAGTGTTCTACAAT
>JAYUAP010000115.1:0-17845 GCA_043741255.1 Candidatus Saccharimonadota bacterium
GCTCTGTATACGCAAGCAGTTGTATAGGTTGATGTTAAGAATTTCTCTTCCCATAAGTCGTAGCTGGCGTGAGGTAGTCCAGTCTCGGTATCGATAAAATCATATAAAAATTCAACGGCTTTTATAACAAAACGGTTAAAAATGTCCTGCACAAAAACTTTATCATCAGAATAATAAAACAGCTCGCCTAATATAATTATTACTATCGCAGTTTCGTCTTCCTGGATTGCTAGTTCGCGCCGATTACCATGAAGGAGAGGGTGCCAAGTACTGCCAATAGCCCTATCTGGCTGATATTTGTGTAGTAAAAATCCACTTTTTGACGCAATATCGGCACAAAAATTGAAAAAAGCCCTAGGCTCTTCATAGTATCCTAGACGAATCAATGGCCACATGGCATAAGCCCCGTCCCTGGGCCAAACGTAACTATAATAGTCACGACCGTAGTTATATATGGATGAGTCACAGGACGCAATCACTCCACCGCGAATATCGGTGTGAGCTTTAATAATAAATAAGGATTTTTTGACCATATCTTTATATTTTTCATCGATATTTTTAGTGGCTTTATCGCTTTTTGCTAACCATTTTGCCCAGTGTTCTTTATGATTTTTTAGTCTATCGTCAAAGTCATTTTTTAGAATATTATGAATTTTTTCGCATTGTATCTGTGTATCAGAGGCCACAATCCAGTAATTTATTACATAATCTTCGTCAGGTTTAGTATCTGCTTTGAACCGTATTACAGAGTCTACACCACCATGCTCAACGCTATGTCCAGATAAATTACCGTCCTCAGCGTCCATGTAAGTGCCGGACTTACCCTCGATGCCGTAGTTTCCGACAGCGAACTGGTCAAACATTTCATTACTAAGTGCTTTTTTGCCCGATATTAATAAACAAGTTGTGCCTTTATAATCCAAAATATACTCATCACCAGGTACATAAAAAGCTGTGTCAGCACGGCCTTCGCGGGATATTTCAAATACTTGATGCATAAATAAACAAACTTCTTTATGCTCAGAAGAAGTATTGCGCAAACTAATTTTTCGCCCAAAATAGTCTAGCTCGTAATCTACAAAATCTTCAAAGATTAACTCAATTTTGTATTTGTCAGAAACCATTTTTGCAGTGCTAACCATAGCTTCAGCCGAAGTAGTAAGGCTAATTCGCCAGATATCACTGTCTGTCCAGCTAAATTCACCGTCAACCCATATCCCAATTTTGTGGTGCATGCTACGAGCTGTGGTTAAATTTTCTAGTCCGACGTATGGATAATAAAAATCGTGGACTAAACCTTGCTCGTTTAGGCCTACTGTTAACTTGCTGTTGCCCAGGATTACAGGCCGGCCCACTAACTACTCCCTGTTCGCAGGTTCAAATCTTGCCAAACGTTCATAAAGGCTATAAACGCATCATAAGGGTTTTCATATGGGCTAAAGTAGGCATGAATGTCACCGTCGTTAAACCATTTGGTACACATGTAATAAAAATGGTCAGAAGTTTGTAGTTTGCGCCAATCTTCGATTAGGGTATTATCGCCAGAATTTAAAACTTTATCAGTAAGTGAATATACAGCGTTTAAGGCGTCATTTTGCATTGCATTGCCTGTCCAGGCAGATAAATCACGTTCAGTATCTGCCCAGGTTACAATATAGGGCATATCTACACGGTCTTTTGCATCATGAGAATCGGCAGTTTGACTGACAGTTTTGAAGTCATTACCTGGATTTTTCAACCACTCGTCTGGCAGGTGAGACAAAAAGTCGAATATTCCAGATTCGCTCCATTGGTGTTCGCCGAAGGTTTCATAGTCCATAAATAGATTAAAGTTAGTAGCATCACCAGACTCATCTAGCCAGTGAGTAAATTTATCGGCGGTGAGTGGCCAGCCTTCCCAGTTTTGGTCACCAAATCTAAAGGCTATATCATCGCTAAGTTTGTAGTTTTTCAGGAGTAGTTTTAGGTCTCCTTTGGTGTAAGTAGGTTTATAGACAAAATTTGGGCTACGCCAGCCTAAAACTGGGTCCCAGCCCTCGGCCAAAATTACTTTGTAACCAGCCGTATCAGCCCAGTATGCTAGGTCGTTGTTGTAAGCAAGCTCAGTATTACGGAAGGCAGTTGGTGTCTGGCCAAATAATTCATGGATTAAATCAGCGTGTTTTTTTACCTGAGCTTCAAACTCTGTTTTGTTATAAAAAAATGCCAAACTATGATGGTAGGTTTCAGCCACAATTTCAACACGGCCAGTTTTAGTAAGCTCCTGGAATGATGCGAGAGATTCCGGGCTCCAGGCCTGCATTTGCTCTATAGCTGTCCCCGATATAGACAAACTAAAACAGAATTCGGGATGATTGTTAAGTAGTTCTAAAAGTCGTGCGTTGGTAGCTAGATATGATTTTTCAGCGACTTTATGCATAATGCGCTCGTTACTTGTGCGGTCATGGTAATCTGCATAAAAGTAATTTGAATTTACGCCAGCGTCAAAAATGCTATATTGGCGCACACGGTATGGTTGATGTACGTGCATATATAGCACGATGGAACGTTTCATCCCTCAATTGCTCCTTGGTGATGTTCGTTATAGATGTCCATTAAAATATGAGAGGTTTTATCCCAACTAAGGTGGTCTAGCTCGTATTTTGCATTATCTAAAAGGTGTTGTCGAAGTGAATCGTGCCTAAGGACATTTATGATATCGTCAGCCATTTTAGCACTATCCCAAAAGTCAGTTTTAAGACAATTTTTGAGCACTTCGGCCACGCCGGATTGTTTACTAATTAGAGACGGGGTTGCATAAACAATAGCCTCCAACGGCGTCAGACCAAAAGGTTCAGACACTGATGGCATGACAAATAAATCAGCTATGCCAAAAGCGTCACGCCATTTTTTGCCTCGTTGAAATCCTGGAAAAACTAAATTTCTGGATATACCCAGGCTAGCTCCAAGTTCCACAAGTTCACGGTATTGGTCTCCCGAACCAACAATCATAAAAATAGTCTTTGGTTGTTTATCAACCACAGCTTTTGCAGAAAGAAGTAAGTTAGTTAAACCTTTCTGAATCGTTAAACGACCAACGTTAACTACAATTTTATAACCTTGTTCTTTAAAGCGTTCCAACACTCTGTAACTATTGTCAGAATCCAGTGGTTGCATTTCATCAAGGTCAACCCCATTGTGAGCAACTATCACTTTTGATGGTGGAATATTATATTCATTGATAATTTTCTGCCTAGTTAATTCACTTACGGCAACGATTTTATCGGCTAATAACAGTCCTAATTGTTCAATCTCGCGGACTAATGGATTACCGTGTCCACCGGCAGCTCTGTCAGATTCTATTGAGTGAACGTGTAACACAAGCGGTTTTAGAAGTATTTCACGAGCTCTTAAAGCGGCCCTAAACGTCAACCAATCATGTGCGTGGATAACGTCAAAATCTTGTTTTGTAAGAATGTTTTCCATGGCTTTTGCATAGGCATAATGGATATCAACTACATCTCCTGAGAGACCACTGCTTTTTTTATAAAGCGCCGAATCGTAAACTCCCGTTATGGCAGAAATATCAGCAATTTTGGCCGATACTACATTCATAAAGTCAAAGTCGTGCTGATGTTCATAAGGCAAAACAAAAGTAATATCAAGGCCTTTTTTGGATAATTTCTTACAAAGTTGGAAGCAAGCAACTCCTAAGCCACCGCTGTTATGCGGAGGTAATTCCCACCCTAGCATCAAGACTTTCATTTGGAAAGCAAATCCTCTTTTATTTTTAGCTTTGTTTACTGTGTTTTAGTATAAGCGTAATACAGGGTAAAAACAACTGTAAATTTGGTATATTTTTTGGGCTGAAATTGTGGTATTATTTACGTAACTACATTCCATTTTTTGGATTAATGGCTATCAACCATGAAGTAGCTAGAAGAAAGCACAAGTTGTTAGTAAAACTAGCCGGTGGCACCGTAAACAACCAAAAATAAGCGCTAAAAGATCACTTCTTTTGGAAACTGGATGGTACCGCCCCATCACATTAACTCGAGACCAGTCAATCTTATTTGCAGATTGCTTGCTTCTGGTTAAGGTGAGGGGTTCCAGTAATCAAAATAAGTGATTTTTATGTTTAAGGATTTTTATGAAATACACCCACGGAAACCGACGCAGAGCCAAAGAATACGAAGCAGACCTAATTAAATATTGGAAAGACAATAAAATATTTGAAAAGTCTGTATCTGAACGTGACGACTCTGAGAATTATGTTTTTTATGACGGCCCGCCGTTTATAACTGGCGTTCCACACCATGGCAGCCTTCTATCATCGATTGTTAAAGACGTAATTCCTCGTTACCAAACTATGAAAGGCAAAAAAGTCGAGCGTCGCTGGGGCTGGGATTGCCACGGTTTACCAGCAGAAGTTTTTACAGAAGAAAAGTTAGGGATTAAAGATAAGCGTGAGATTGGCACACGGATAAGTCTGGAAGATTATATTATTGCTTGCCGTGAAAACATGATCCAAACTAGCGATTTATGGGAAGAAACGATTGATAGGATTGGTCGCTGGGTAGATTTTAAAGGTGCCTATAAAACCATGGATAAAGACTATATGGAAAGTGTTTGGTGGGCTTTTAAAGAGCTATACAGCAAGGGCAAAATCTACGAAGGCGAAAAAGTCCTTTTGTACTGTACCCGAGACGCCACACCGATTTCCAAGACCGAAGTTGCTATGGATAACAGTTATCAAGATGTAACCGACCCAAGTGTTTATGTAAAATTTAAAGCAAAAAACTTTGATGCACCAAACGGACTACCTACCTACTTTCTCGCTTGGACTACCACTCCTTGGACTCTAAATGCTAATACGGCTTTGGCAATAAATAAAAATATTGATTATGTTATTGCACAACACAATCAGGAGAATTTTATAATTGCAGAAAATCGGGCAATGGATATTTTTTATAAAAACACACAAGAGACTGAAAACTACGAATTATACCCTCTCTCGGCATCAGATTTAGTTGGCATGGAGTATGAACCGCTTTTTGAAAATAGGGGTGAAAATGCCCACAAAATTTGGCATGCCGATTTTGTTCATGACAAAGACGGTACCGGTATAGCTCATGAGGCACCGGCCTATGGCGAAGATGACTATGTTTTTGCTAAACAAAATAACATTCCGTTAGTAATCGATACAGATGACGAAGGCTACTACACCGACGGTCCATGGAAAGGCCGGCAAGTATGGGAAGTAAACAAGCAAATCGCCAAGGAGTTAAAAGAACAAGGTGTTGTCTGGAAGATTGATTACATTACTCACAGCTACCCTCATTGTCACAGGTGTGGCACTAAGCTTATGTACCGGGCACATCCTAGCTGGTTTATGGACATTGCTGGACAAAAAATGGATATGGCAGCAAAAAATGAAGAAATCGACTGGTATCCAGAGCACATTAAGCATGGTAGATTTGCCAAAACTATAGAATCTGCACCAGATTGGAACATTAGCCGAGATAGGTTTTGGGCCACCGCTATGCCTGTTTGGAAAGGCACTGACGGTGACGGCAATGAAATAGTTAAAGTCGTTGGAAGTTATCAGGAACTCAAAGATTTATCCGGTGCAGAGCTGGATGATTATCATCGGCCATGGGTTGATGATATTAGGTTCACAATCGATGGTGTTGAGTATAGTCGGATTGATAAAGTTTTAGACTGTTGGTTTGAGAGTGGAAGTATGCCTTTTGCACAGTTCCATTATCCATTTAAAAACAAAGAAAAGTTTGAAGCTAACTTTCCAGGCGACTTTATTGTAGAGTACGTTGGGCAAGTTAGAGCTTGGTTTTACTACATGCATGCAATTAGCATTGGTCTTTTTGGCGAAAAGTCGTTTAAAAATGTGATTGTAACAGGAACAATTAGCGGTAACGATGGTCGCAAAATGAGCAAAAGTTTTGGTAATTTCACTGACCCAAATGAATTAATGGACACCTATAGTGCTGATTCTTTACGATTTTTGTTAGTTAGTTCACCAGTTCTTAACGGAGAAGATTACTCACTGCACGACAAAGATGTTGGCGATGTAGCCCGCAAGTTAGGTATGGTTTGGAACATGTACGACTTTTTTACGATGTATGCTGAAGTTGATGGCTGGGAGTGGGACGGAAAACTAGATGACTTATCATCAGATTTAACCAACATTATGGATATTTGGATAGTTTCTCGGCTGCATCAACTTAACTTAGATGTTAATGAGCATTTAGGTAAGTATGACCTACCAAATGCCTGCAAACCTATCTTAGAGTTCCTGGACGATGCGTCCAACTGGTACGTACGCCGGAGCAGGAGACGCTTCTGGAAAAGCGAAGATGACAGTGACAAAAACGACGCGTATAAAACACTGCACTACGTTTTAGCCAAATTGTCGATGATAATGGCGCCGTTCACACCATTTTTAGCTGAAGAACTATATCGAAAGATGACTGAGGGAGAAAGCGTACATCTTCTTGACTGGCCTCTTGCTGGAAACATCGACAAAACAGTTATTGCCCATATGTCTCTAGCCAGAGAATCTATAACTGAAGGCCTAGCCTTAAGGTCAAAAGCCGGTATAAAAGTCCGTCAACCACTAAATAGTGTGACCGTTCTGGGAGCACCAGATGAGTACAAAAGCATTATTTCTGAAGAGCTAAATGTCAAAAATGTTTTTGACGGTAGTGAGTTGAGCTTAGACTTAGAGCTAACCCCTGCCCTTAAAGCAGAAGGAATGGCACGTGAAGTAATTCGTCACGTACAGAGTGCCCGTAAATCAGCCGATTTACAAGTCGATGACAGAATAAACCTTGTGCTTTGGACTCGGGACTCAGAACTTAGTTCTGCGATTAATCAATTTTTAAATGAAATTCACATAGAAACTTTAACAAATTCTTCAGATGAAATGTCTGATATGTATCAAGAAAATGTAAAAATTGATGGCTTAGAACTTACAATAAACTTGAAAAGTTTAGCTAAGCGGTAGTGGATGAGTTGGAGAAAGAAATTGATAGCTTCGATTTCCTATCCGGCGAACTCAAAACCTTACTAGCGCTCTGATCTGGGGACGATACCCTGATGGTACAATCTTAACATGACGTATATCATTTCAGCTGACGAAATCAAAAAGAGCTTAACTGGCTACAAGCCGGAAAACTCCGAAGCCTTTCACTGCGAATCAGCCAAGCTGGCCGACAAAGCCTTTGAACAAGCGCTAAAAGACAGGCCAGAAAAGACCGTCGTCTTAATGGCTGGAGGATAAGCCTCCGGTAAGTCAGAGTACGTGTCAGCTTATCTGGAAAAACAAAAGCTGATTATCCTGGATGGTACGCTGCCAACTATTGAAGGCGCCAGTATTAAAATTAGAAAAGCCTCCAAAGTCGGTAAACATGTCCGGGTTCATCTCGTGCTGCCGGCTTCACTGCTCGTTGCCTTCATTGCGTTTTTAAACCGGGAACGCAAGTTTTCACTGGAGCATTTCTACCGTACTCACAGTAAGTCCAGGCAAACAGCTCTTGAAATAGCCCGGCACTATGATGATTTGGATATAGAAATATATGTCAGTAGCGTTGATTTCGTCGGTACCGGTTCGACGATGTCTTTTAAGCGTGTAGCCTTTGAGAACAGACGTCAGCTGGTTGAGTTCCTAGAGCAAAACCAATATACTGAAGAAGAGATAAGGAAGGAAGTATTTAATACATGACCTATAAAACTTTACCTAGACCACCGAAAGCCAATAAACAGGTTCAGGAATACCTGTCGGCTGTTTCTCGTGGCACAAATGGCCGCTATGTTATCCCAAACGGCAAGGGCTGGTATGTGCGTAAACCAAATAGTCAAAAAGGCACACTCTACGCCACCAAAACCGAAGCTATTACCCAAGCCGAGCGTGAGCTAAAAGAGACCAAAGGTCAACTATTTGTCTTTGATAAGAACGGCCAACTTACCGAAAACAAGTAGGTTTAGCGGAGTCATAGTTGGGGCTGACAGAATGCGGTTAGAAGAAAAGCATTATGCCGAGTTTAAACGAATAAGTGATGAGCAAGGCATTACTTACGAATCAGATTTTGAAATGCGTCGCCAGGCAAACTCACTTGTTAGTCTCGTGAGGATACTACATGAAGGTCAAATGGAGCGTGATAGTTGGGATCGAAGACTTAAGGATGAGCCAAAAGGTTTTTCATTCTCAAGCAATGGACGTAACTGCTCGTTCTGTAAACGATCAGTATATGGAGAGATCTGGTATGACAAGAACGGTTTGAAATGCCCTGATTGTTACGAAGCATTTAGTACTAAACTATTTCCGCAATACGTCTACACTGACAAAAAGTACAAAAAACATATTACACCTGAACTTCTGGCAGAAGTAAGCGAACTAACACCTCGAATTATACGTAATTTAGCACTGAGAGGGCGTATAACGGCACGAACAGCCAAGAACGGTAAGATGATCATCCTGAAGCGAGAGAACCCTGATATAGCCAATGTATTACACGAGGCAAAAGAGAAACGTAAGTTGGCAGAAGCCAAGAAAGAAAAATCCAATGTCAAAAAGCAAAAAACCAAAGGATAAAAAACTAACAGAGGAAGAGCTGGCTAATCTTACAGGCTTTTTTGATGTGCTAATTCAAATGGATTTAGAGCAGAAGAGAAAAGCGAACGAGACTAAACCGGCAGCGGAAAAGAAGTCAAAAAATTCTTGAGCTGCTCCAGATTCTTCCTCAAGTCTATCTCAATCCAGTTGCCTAGGGCATTATGCTTTATCAAATCTTCACGCTCCTCATCAAACAAGTCGTCATCGAACCATAAAAAAGCTTAGTGTAGTCAATCGCATCGGTTTTATAATCACCCCAATCGGTAAGCTTCACTCTTTCAAGCAATTTCAAAAAGCATTTCAAGCCTTGGTACTAACACCAGAAAACTACGCTCGAGTTAGCCAGGCTTTGCGTGATGCCCATGCTGACAAAGTGAAGTACAAAAGCCAGCACATAGCGCATCTCAATACGGAGCTAACTAAGTATCAAAAGCGGCTTGAAAAGCTCTACGAAGACCACCTCGACGGCCTTGTTGACGATGAGTTCTATAAGCGCAAGGTTAGTGAATACAAAGCACTGCGTGATTCAATTAAGAATAAGCTTAATGCTACCGACAAGGCAGACGATGCTTTTTACCTCACAATTGACAATATGTTGCGCCTGTCCCAAAAAGCGCCCTCACTACTGTTACGTTCGGAAATGGAGTACGCACGGTGACTTATAAATTTTGTACTTCAGAACCTGACTTTAAAAGATAGAAAACTTCGGTGGGAATACAAAAAACCATTCGATATTCTGGCCAAAACGGCTAAATCTTCTAACTGGCAGGGGCACGTGGAATCGAACCACGATCTAAGGTTTTGGAGACCTTTATACTAACCGTTGTACTATGCCCCTAGGGCTACCGTCTAATATCTTATCAAATTAAGATGTAGTGACAAAACAGATGAATAAGACACAAAACTTTATTTCGGCGGTATAATCTGTTATAAAAGAGGGATAAATGACTCACAAGATTACCCCAATCAAGCCCTTCATTATCATGATGTATGGCTTTCCGGGCAGTGGCAAGACTGCTTTTGCTAGACAAATGTCCGAAGAACTAGGCGTTGTACATCTCCAAGAAGACAAAATCAGAGCTGATTTATTTGGGGACAACATTTCTGCCGGTGCTTTCAAGGGTTCTAGAAAAGTACTAAATTATATGGCCCATGATTATTTAAAGGCTGGTATTTCTATAATTTATGACGCTGGAATAATTAGAGCCTCCGAACGTCGTAAAGTTCGCGAGTTAGCCCATAGCACTAAGTCAACTTCAATTCTGGTGTGGCTACAAGCCGACCCAGAAACAACATTTGATAGAACCCAAAAGCGCGACCACCGCAAAGCAGATGACAAATATTCCTTCCAATACGACGAGGATACCTACAGGAACATTCTGGCACACATGCAAAACCCAGAAAATGAGGACTACATCGTTGTTAGTGGTAAACACACCTTTAGCTCTCAACGCTCAGCTGTTATAAAAAAACTTTTTGACCTGCACCTGATTACCATAAGCGAGCTAGCATCTAATACGGTAAAGCCTGGGCTTATAAACTTGGTTCCAAAATCACCTATCCAAATGCGGGGTGATATTATGCACCGCAACATTTCAATCAGGTAAAGACCTATGCTTTTAGGCTACCCTAGAGTTTTTTCTTCCGAGACTCTTTCAGAGGATTATTCATACACCTCACAAGAGCTTCTCAGAAAGAAAACTCAAATTAACTCTAAAACCAAAAGTCTTGCTAATGCCTAGTACATACTCAATCGAAGTTGAAAACGTTGGAACTATTAAAGTAACCAAAAAACGTGGACAACGGTCTTTGCGTATTAGACTTAGCCCCAAAGGAGAAGTTTTAGTTTCTGCGCCATGGGCGCTTCCTAAAATTGCCATTGAAAAATACGTTCATGATAAAAAAGATTGGATAGTTGAGAATAAACCAACCTATGATTTAGTGTTTTTTAATTCAATGAAATTTGGGCAGAACCTAGAACTTATCATTCATGAAAATTCTGTCAGTAATCGCTCTAAGCTAATTTCAAACTCACTCAATGTTTATTTGCGAGGTTACTTCAATAAATATGATGAGTCTCAACAATATTTCATCGAAAAAAAGCTTTTAAGTGCACTTAAATCCGAAGCAGAGGCACTACTTTTACCAAGACTTAGTGTAGTTGCTGAGCAAACAGGTCATGAGTTTAATCAAGCATATGTAAAAAATCTAAAAAGTAGATGGGGAAGTTGCGACCGTCATAAAAACATAATTCTTAACATTTTTATGCTACAAATCCCTGAAGATTTACAGCAATACGTTATTTTGCACGAACTTACACACACAAAGCATCTAAACCACAGCCCGACATTTTGGGCACATTTAGAAAGTTTATTACCAAATATGCGAAATTTACGAAAAGAGCTAAAACAACACCAGCCTCGAATAGAACCTAGACTATAGTTTTGTATAGTGCTTATGGCATAATAGATTCATGGTGACAAAGAAGAAAAAATCTTCAGGCAAAGAGCCTGATGGTTTACAGGCTTTAATATCGGAGCATCAAGCGGTTTCACCAGCTTCTGCTGAGATTGAGCGTGAGCGCTTGCTAAGCCTTATCAATAGTATGGCTGACGGTGTTATAGCCACCGACGAAAAGGGTAAAATTGTGCTTTATAATGGCGCAGCGCTAAATATATTTGATATTAACTCTAATCTAGCGGGCAAAAAAATTGATAATATTGCCAAAATTACAGACCAAAACAATCAACCACTAGATTTTACAGAGTTAATAACTGGTACCAAGGTACAGTCCACTAGCCGAGATTATAAAATTACATATCCAGATGACAGTATTAGTAATTTGTATTCCAGTATAGCGCCGGTTCGGTTGGGCTTCGGTAAAAATGGTAATAAAGGATTCGTCATACTGCTCCGTGATATAACCCGCGAAAAATCTTTAGAAGAAGAAAGAGATGAGTTTATCAGTGTTGTTAGCCATGAGCTACGTACGCCTATAGCAATCGCTGAAGGCAATATTAGTAATGCGCAGTTTATTGTCGACAAACAAGGTGGTGACAATAAAGTTAAAGAAACACTAACAATCGCTCATGAACAGGTTGTTTTCCTGGCCGGTATGATTAATGACCTGTCTACACTCTCAAGAGCTGAGCGTGGTGTTCTTAAGGTTGAGGCTGAACCTATAAATACCTATGAACTAATCAAAGATTTATTAAAAACATACAATCCGGACGCAAAAGCAAAAAAACTAAAGCTAAAAACTGACCTGGACCCCAAGTTAGAATTGCTAACCTCTAGCAAACTGTACGTACGAGAAGTTTTACAAAACTTTATAACCAATTCTATAAAATACACAGAGGAAGGTAGCGTCACTATTGGTGCTCATCACAGACAAGGCGGTGTTAGGTTTGAAGTTAGCGACACGGGAATTGGGATTTCTAAAACAGACCAGGAAAAAGTTTTTGATAAGTTTTTCCGTAGTGAAGATTATAGAACTCGTGCAAATAATGGTACAGGTCTAGGACTTTACGTAACCATGAAGCTAGCTAGATTAATTCACGCTGAGATGTCGCTAGAAAGTGAACTCAATAAAGGCTCAATATTCTCAATTTTTATCCCAAATTATTCTGATGGCTCACCAAAAAAGCTCTAAGACTTTCTTCTAGTCTTTGAGCATCAATTATGCACTCACCAATACTTTGATGTTCTGGGATTAAACGTCCTGAGGAGTCGTGTTGTCTTTTGAGTTCATCCTGCCTCTCATATCCTCTTATGCCAATGGCTTGAAGTCCGTCAATAACTAATTGCAACTCTCTATCGGAAAAGCTCAGTGTTTTTATTTCATTCTCTCCAAATATTTCCATAAATTTATTATATCATGTTTTGTCAATATTTGGAAGTTTTGGCACTAATTTAAGTACCGGCAAGCAAATGTTTCTGCCTTTCCAGATTACTTCAGAAAACTCATACGCCCACATTGAGTAGTTTATTAACACTATTTCAGAAACCACGGTAAGTGGAAACAAAATAACTTTAAAAAAGTCTGTTTTGCCATTTGTCATAAAGTTGACTTTAAAATGAACATACAGTAGCAAGATTGTTGAAAATAAACCTAAAATAGCCGGAAACACGTAACCGCTAAATAATGAAATTACAGTGACTGCAAATGGAGAAGCAAATACGACTGCAAACCATATAGTAAAAATAAAAACGTTTTCAGGCTGTTTTTTATGCTCTGGGTAGCGAGTCCTGAGTGAAGTTAGCCATTGATTACGATAATTTTTTATACTTGAAATCCCCAGTCCTGAAGACGATACATAAAATCTGTACTGTTTCGAAGTTTTAGCACGCTTTGCGAAATGCTTTTCTGGTTTAATATTTTGTTTAAAAGCTAAAAAGCTACCAATATTGCCTAGATATTTTCGTTCAATTAACCAACAAGTCCCTAAACAAGCTGGATGTTTAGAAAAAACTTTTGGGATAGCTAGCTCGCGCCAATATCTCATTGGCTGGATAATATTATTTAAGCCTGCTAAGCCGTTTCTGGTTGGCAAAACACTAATCATTTTCTGGTTTTCTTTAACGTATATCTCTACTAGCTTTCTGATTGAATCTTTTTCAAACCTAACATCTACTCCGCAAAACAAAATTAATTTTCCTTCGGACTCTTGAAACAACTGATCATAAGCATGGTTTTTAGATAACCAAGAACCTTTAGGAATTGTTCCTTCTAAAAATCTCACTCCCTGGTGAGCAAAACTTTTGATAATATCCGACGTTGAATCTTGAGAGCAGTCATCAAGAACTACAATTTCCATCTTAGGATAATCATTTTGCAAAATTGACTGTAGACAGTCGGTTAAAGCAGCGGTTTCATTTCTAGCCGGTATGGCCACAGTTATACTTGGAAGCTCCACGTCTGGAATATGAGTTTTAAGTAAACTTATTAAAGTTGTTTTAGCCGATTTACGAACGCAATATAAAAAGAAAAGCACAGATATAAATTGGGTAATCGCCAAACCTAGAAGTAAATAAAAACTGCTAATATTTTCTACAAAAGTTAGCTGGACAAAAGTAAAAATCAGTATAAAGCCACAAAGAACTAACTCTGTTCTAAAAGAACGCATATTTAGCGCAAGTGGGTTAACTCTATCTTTTACAACCCGGAGAAACGAAAACAATCTAAATGATTGGGTTAAGGCAATCAGAATAATAATCAATAGGTTAAACCCACTAACTATCAATAATCCTGTACTTACCCCTATTAAACCAGATATTAAAGCACTCAGTATTTTTCTGAAAGGCCACAAAAGGTTGGCGTGCAATAAAAGACCAACTGCTATAGAAAGGCCTAGAAAAATTATTGTCAACTCCGAGGTACTTAAAATGTATAATATACTTTGGTTATCCAAATCTTGCCTCTTACTTAAGCATAATCATAACAACAGTATATAATATCTGTAAAACAAAACCTCTGTTTATTTTTTATTTAGATAGCGGTTGACTGATTGGCCTCTGGTATTGTAGTATTGACTAAGAACAGCCAAAATCTACTATGAATTAGTAGGTTTTTTAAATTGGAGATAAAGTTTTGGCAGAAAAAAAGAAAGTTGCAAAAATAGGCAAAGTAAAGTTGGGTTCTAAAAAAACTCAGACTGTGCGTGAGCGTACTGAAAACGTTAAAACTCCTAAAAAACGTGTCCGTAGAACCGTTAAAAAAGCTGCCGCTCCAATAAAAACTATCAAGAAATTGCACGCCAAAGAGTACCATTTACCTCTACCAGAAAATAAACTTGGGAGACTTTTATCAAAACGCGTTAAGCTTTTTCCTAAATTTATTGTTGAGGCATTCAAAGAAGTAAAGCAAGTTACCTGGCCAAATCGTAGAGATACAATTAGTCTTACTTTTGCAGTTTTTATTTTTGCAGTAGCGTTCGCAATAATCGTGGGTCTGCTTGATCTTGGTCTTAGTAAGGCATTTGAAAAATTTATTGTTAAATAATCAGCTAGAAATGAGAGTAAACAATGTCAAAACGATATGATTCAACAAAACACTGGTATGCCATACATACTTACAGTGGTTATGAAGAAAAAGTAGCCGAAAGCATTCGTCAGCGTGCTGAAAGTCTAGACATGGCCGATAAAATTTTTAGAATCGTTGTGCCTAAAGAAAAAATGATAGAAATCAAGAACGGCAAACGTAAAGTAGTAGAGAAAAAAATCTTCCAAGGTTACGTTTTAGTCCAAATGAAGCTGTCTGAAGATGCTTGGTACATTGTACGTAACACTCCTAACGTCACTGGATTTGTTGGAACAGGCATTGACCCAACACCAGTTTCTGATGATGAAATGGAAAAGATTAACAAACGTATGGGCCTAGAACAACCCAAGCACAAAATAGACTTTAACGTCGGTGAAGTTGTAAATATTACTGATGGACCATTCAAAGGCTTCGACGGCTCTATCAGTGAAATAGACCCTACTAAAGGAAAGATTAAAGTTCTGGTCAATATGTTTGGCCGTGAAACCCCAGTTGAACTAGATAGCCTCCAAGTTAAGAAAGTCTAGTAGCTTTTTACATCATTTTGTTGTAAAATAGATACGTTACGCACTTCTATTCTTAATGTCAATTAATAAAGAAATGGGAAGGAGCCACAGCACAAATAATGTGCTGGGCGAAAAAACTATATGCAAGAAAAAAAGATTAAAGCTAATTTAAAGATGCGCATACCTGCCGGTAAAGCCAGCGCAGCGCCTCCTGTAGGTAGCACACTCGGTCAGTACGGTGTTAACATGATGGATTTTATTAATCCATTTAACGATACCACTAAAGAAATGCGCGGTATTTTAACAGCGCATATAACTATATACGAAGACCGTACGATGGATTTTAGGGTTGTTAGTGAAGCAACTGACGAAATGATTCGGGCTAAACTTGGTATTCAAAAAGGCTCGGGCAAGCCAAATACCGAGAAAGTTAGTAAAAAGCTATCCGATGCAGACCTTACTGCCATTGCAGAGGTTAAAGCACACGATATGAACACTGAAGATATCGACGCTGTTAAAAAAATGGTAGCTGGCACTGCCAGAAGTATGGGTGTGGAGATAGGATAATTATGGAGACTAATAACACACAGCAACTTTTACCTGTACCTGACCACATAAAGAAAGCAGAGATGCTAAAAAATGGTCTTAACCCAGAGTACGCAGAAAGTATGAATAGGTTGTACGAACTTGGTAAATTGTCTGTGACTAATGTGAACAAAGAAGTTTAAACAAAATGACAAATTTTGAAATAAAACTAACGCTCGATAAAGAAAACCCAGATTATTTAAAGTTTGGTCATCGAATCGTTAATCAAATTTCAGAACTTGACTCTTTTTTGCATCCTTCTGATTTTCAACTACTTAAGCACGGGTTCTTAACGGCCGTTTTTAACGATTTTAAGGACGAAGTATTGGTAATGGTGGCCGAAGAAGGTCTAGATGAGCAATAAACCGGAACAAATCAGTATCTTGCCTGTAGTTGAGTACATTTTTACTGCTGATGAAGGTGGTTTTGGAAATACTATTGCAGATGAAAATGAGCGCAGTTTTTTTAAACCAAAACGTACAGCAGACTGTCATGAAGTACACTATACTGAACCTATAGACCCAGAGTTAGTAAAAAGGACCCGGTATATTAGAGTAAGTCATTCGGAAAGAAAACTTGCCGGGAGCAATACCGACCAACAAAATGTAGTGGCTCTAGATGCAATGAAAACAATAATTGAGTCTAGGCAACCTGTCCAAGATTCACCAACAGTAGCATAAATTAATTGTGGAAGAGTTAAAACCTCGCTATCACCACGAAAGGAATAAATAAGTGAGCAAAGAAGAACTAAAAACGCTAAAGAAAACTACTAAACCTAAAATAGCTTCAAAACCAGTAAAAGAGATACAGACAACGGCTAAAACCGATAAAACGGAAGAGGTTGTATCTACAGAAGCTATTATTGATGAACCTAAGGTTAAGTCTGTGGCTAAATCAGGCAAAAGAAGTTCTAAAGCAATTGCCGAAACTGAAGAAAAAGTAGCTAAAGAAGAACGTAAAGCAAAAAAGTCTGAAGAAGCAGTCACAGAAATACCGAAAGTATTTACTAAGCCAACCAGAACGAAATTAGAAAGGAAAGGCAAAAAATTTCAAGAAGTTGCAAAACTTATAGAAAAAGATAAAATTTACTCTGTCAAAGAAGCCATTGATTTAGCTCTAAAAACAAGTACAACTAAGTTTGATGCAACAGTTGAGGTACATGTACGCTTAGGTGTAGACCCTCGTCAAGCTGACCAAAACATCCGAGACAATATCGTTTTGCCTTCTGGTACTGGTAAAACTATACGTGTCGCAGTCTTTGCTGATGAGGATATCGCTAAAGAAGCCTTAAAAGCCGGTGCCGATATCGCTGGAAGCGATGACTTTCTAAAATTACTTGATAAAAACGAAATTAACTTCGATATTTTAATTGCCACACCAAATGTTATGGCGAAGCTAAGTAAATACGCTAGAATTTTAGGACCAAAAGGCTTAATGCCTAACCCTAAAAGTGGCACAGTAACAACGGATGTAAACAGAGCAATATTTCAAAGTAAAGCTGGTAAAGTTGAGTACCGCGTTGATAGTACTGGTATTGTGCATCTAGGTGTAGGAAAAGTAAGTTTTGGCAACGAAAAAATTGCTAAAAATGTTGAAGCAGTCTTTGCAAGTATCAAGTCCAACAAACCATCAAGCATTAAGAGTGTCTATGTAAAAACCGTTACCATCACCACTTCTATGGGTCCTGGTATTAAAGTAGCTCCTAGTGAACTATCCTAGTTTAAAACACGACATCTTTGACATAAACAACTAATTTGTGCTTTAGTATACTTAGTGAGAGAAGCACATATTCAAAATTATCCGATACTATCTAACCCTGTTTATAGATATCAAGGGAACGATTATGATGTGCTGGATTTGTATCTACGGTTTGAATCAAGCGTATTTGGTGAATATCAAGCAGAGCAACAACCACGGTTTCACAAAAGTTTCCCTATCGGAGACCATAAGACTCACCTTGAATTACTAGGTGCTGACACCCATCCAGTGAAGCACATGATATATACAACTGCCGATTTAACTATTCCGGCAGTAAAAGCACAAGCATCATCGAAAGACTTAAGGCAATTTGAGCAAAATGAATCATCAGCTTTAATAATTGCG
>JAYUAP010000116.1:0-1295 GCA_043741255.1 Candidatus Saccharimonadota bacterium
CCTCCGCTCTTAAATGTGCAAATGCTGCTGGGATCAAGAAGTTTGCTTCTCAACGTAGATGCCTTCTTAAGCCTGACCACATCAAAAAACGGCTCAAGTATGCTCAAAACAACCTACATCGTAAGTGGAAGAACGTCCTATTTGTCGACGAAACTGGTATTGAACTCAATGCCCCACCCAATTGTCAAACTCAAGGTCAGTGGGCAGAATCTGTTGAACAAGTGACTATGACACCAAAGTTTAAACATCCTGTTCGTCTCAATGTTTTCGGAGGAATATGCTGGTCTGGTCGAACTAAGTTAATATTCTACAGGGACAACTTAAACACACAGCGTTACGCTGACATTCTTGATGAAGTAATACCAGAGGTCCGTGATGCTATCTTTAAAAAACGCAAATGGCTTATTGTTCAGGATGCAATACCACTTCACTTTGCAGCGGCGGTCCGTCGAACTGTGGAAAGTCACGGTGTATCTTTGATGGAGAAAAGTGAATGGCCCCCTAACTCCCAAGACCTCAACCCCATCGAATACATTTGGGGAATACTCAAGTATTAAATTCAAGAGCGTAATCCAAAAACAAAAGAAGAACTTGAAGTTGTAGCAACTGAAGAGTGGAACAACATTCCTCAAGAAACTATCCAGAACACCATTAGTGATCTTAAAAACAGATTATTGACTATCATCCAAAAAAAAGGTGGTCATACAAGGAAATAAACTGAAAAGTACACTACACGAATGTAGTTGCTCAAAAAGACATAGTTTGTATCATCCAATTATCTTTATTACTTAAGATACAAAAGAAATTAAAGTGTGACAAATAAAAAAACCATACTGTAACTACTTTAACAGGTAATGCAATTAATGCAACTACGGGAACTATAAATAATTTAACTTGTGATCATGTCGAAAGTTCTACAGGAACTATAACCACTTTAACATGCACGAATTTAACTACTGGTAATTTAGGAGTTAATAATATAACCTTAGAAAATGCGCTTACGATTGATACTGATAGCAAATCGGCGTTCATAGTCAGGAAAAATAATGTTGGAAATGATGTATTGGTTGTTAATACGATTGATGGTGTTGTTGAAATAAAAGGCGATTTAAATGTTTCAGGTAATACATTAACACTAACGAGCGCTAATATTGCCATTAATAATGCGCAAATAGGTTTGGGTGCAAGTAATACAGCAAACGACCAATTAGATTTAGGATTATATGGCACATATGGAGCCAGTGGAACTCATTATTGCGGATTTTATCGTGATGCGTCAGATGCTGATGTAGGTG
>JAYUAP010000117.1:0-7979 GCA_043741255.1 Candidatus Saccharimonadota bacterium
GCCGGTTTTTATTATGGTATTTTTATTTGCCCACAAATATAACGAAAAAAACACAGGCGCCAAATATACACCGGATTGGGACAACAACAAAGTTTTAGAAACAATTTGGTGGGGTGTACCCATATTGTTAATTTTTATTTTGTCGGTTGTTACGTTTAAAAGTTCACACGATTTGGACCCTTTTAAACATATTAATGCCGCTGCCAAACCATTAAAAGTTCAGGTAGTTGCGCTACAGTGGAAATGGCTTTTTATTTATCCTGAATATGACGTTGCTAGCCTTAACTATTTAAAAATACCAACCGATAGACCTCTGGAATTTGAAATTACATCAGATGCACCAATGAACTCGTTTTGGATACCGCAACTGGGCGGGCAAATTTATGCTATGAGTGGTATGTCGACTCAGCTTAACCTGCTCGCTGATAAACCTGGCGAATACCGCGGTTCATCTGCCAACCTAAGTGGTAAAGGTTTTGCTGGTATGAATTTTATGGTATCGGCAGTATCTGACATGGACTTTGTTCAGTGGGCGCAAGATTTAAGTGATGGAACCAATCATAAAGATTTAACCACAGCGGTATATGAAGAATTAACTAAACCTAGCGAGAATAGCCCAGTGGGATTTTATCACTTGCATGAGCCTAAGATGTACCATGATACAGTAATGAAATATATGCAACCAGCAAATGATGAAAATAGTAGTGAGCACGGATTGATGATAAAAAATTACAATGAGGCTCATTAGATGAATATATGGGGTCGGCTTAGCATTGATGCATTTCAGCATGACACACTTGTTATGGGTGCGGTGGTTAGTATGGGAGTTTTATCAACCTTAGCTGTAGCATTGATGTTTAAATACAAAAAATGGGCCTGGTTATGGAAAACTTGGTTAACATCATTAGACCCTAAAAAAATTGGTGTTATGTACTTAATAGTCTCGGCTTTGATGATTTTTCGGGGTGTTTTTGATGCTGCGCTACTGCGTTTGCAGCAGGCGTTATCAAGTGGTGACTCACATGGAATATTGTCGTCTGATTCGTTCCAGCAAATTTTTACTGCCCATGGGACTATCATGATATTTTTTGTAGCTATGGGAATCATGTTTGGCCTGATTAATTTAATTTTGCCTTTGCAACTTGGGGCTAGAGACGTTGCTTTTCCGTTTATGAATTCATTGAGTTTTTGGTTATTTGCAGCCGGAATGATACTAATGAATGTGTCACTAGCTGTCGGGGAATTTGCGGCTGCTGGCTGGTTGTCGTATCCACCACTTTCTGGAATTGCCTATAGTCCCGGCGTAGGAGTAGATTATTGGATTTGGGTATTACAATTATCTGGACTAGGTAGTTTGTTATCCGGTATAAATTTCTTTGTTACCATTATTAAAATGCGTGCGCCTGGAATGACGCTCACAAAAATGCCTCTCTTTGCCTGGAGCGTAATGGGAAGCATGATTATGGTGCTAGCCGCCTTTCCTATATTAACCGCAACGCTCACGATGCTTTCACTAGACAGAATTATGGGTATGCACTTCTTTACTTCTGACTTCGGCGGGAATCCTATGATGTATATCAACTTGATTTGGGCTTGGGGCCATCCAGAAATTTATATTCTGGTACTACCAGCATTTGGAATATTTTCTGAAGTGGTAGCTACATTCTCGCGTAAAAAACTATTCAATTACATGTCGATGGTATGGGCACTAATGGCTATAACTATACTTTCTATGATGGTATGGCTACACCACTTCTTTACTATGGGAGCCGGAGCCAATGTTAATGCCTTTTTTGGCATAATGACGATGGTTATAGCCATCCCGACAGGAGTAAAAGTATTTAACTGGCTATTTACGATGTACAGAGGCAGGATAAATATGTCGACGCCGATGTTGTGGTTTATGGGCTTTGTTACTACGTTCACAATCGGCGGTGTTGCGGGAGTTTTAATGGCTGTACCGGCAATCGACTTCCAAGTCCATAACAGTTTATTTTTAGTCGCCCACTTCCATAACATGATTATTGGTGGAGTAATTTTTGGTTACCTAGCTGGCTTTACTTATTGGTTCCCTAAAATTTTTGGCTTTAAGCTTAATGAAAGACTTGGAACGTATGCTTACTGGTGTTGGATAGCTGGTTTCTTATTAGCCTTTATCCCGCTGTACATTTTAGGAATTATGGGCGCAACACGCCGGCTTGACCACTACGATGCATCGCTGGGTTGGCAAGGGTTGTTTATCGTGTCGGCTATAGGGATTGCTGTAATTATTTCCGGAATTCTTTTGCAGACATTACAGATTGTAGTAAGTATAAAAAACCGACGTAAAAACCTGGATAAAACTGGTGATATCTGGAATGGCCGGACGCTAGAGTGGTCTGTACCGTCACCAGCGCCAGTATATAATTTTGCAACTGTACCTAAGGTTACGGAGCGTGACCAGTTTTGGCACGATAAGCAAACTAAAAAAACCGAAAAACCAAAGTATGAAGATATTTATCTGCCAAAAAACAGTGGCTTAGGTATATTTATTGCTGGTTTTGCCTTTCTCTTCGCCTTTGGGCTGGTGTGGCACATGTGGTGGTTAGTGCTAATTGGTCTGCTTGGAGCTATCGCTAGCTTTATTGTGAGGTCGATGAATGAAGAGACTGAGTATTGCATCCCAGCTAAGGAAGTAGAGATAATGGACAAAAGTCATAGGAGTTACGTATGAAAGCTCTAGTGTCTCAACACCACTCATCTCATCACGAAAGTATGGATAAGCCAATGTTTGGCTTCTGGGTTTATTTGATGACCGATCTTGCGCTTTTTTCTGCCTTGTTTGCGACCTATGCGGTACTGCGCAACAACAATTTTGGAGGTCCTACGGGCGCCGATATCTTTGATATGCCTTATGTACTGGCCGAGACAATAATATTGCTGGTAAGTAGTTTTACAGCTGGTCTGGCGATGATATCGGCCCGCGCAGGCAATAAAAAAATGGTCATTACGCTATTTAGTGTCACCTTTTTGCTGGGACTAAGCTTTATCACTATGGAATTATTAGAGTTTCATAAACTAGTCGGCGAAGGCCATAGCTGGATTGTTAGTGGGTTTCTCTCAGCCTTCTTCACACTAGTCGGGACGCATGGACTGCATATATCTTGTGGGTTACTTTGGATGGGTATTATGATTCACCAAACAGCAACAAAAGGACTAAAATCGTCAGTAATTCAGCGGTTAACACTACTTAGTTATTTTTGGCATTTTCTTGATATAGTTTGGATATTTATTTTTACAATTGTGTACCTGATGGGAGCCAGCGGAGTATGAAAAACCCAAAACACTCTACCCTATCGTCATACGTTACAGGGTTTGTGCTGTCGATAATTTTAACAATCATTCCTTACATTATTGTTGTAAACGGCTATCTCTCGGGCAATAAACAGATCGTCTTTTTACTGGGATTTGCTATTTTGCAGTTGATTATCCAGCTGTACTTCTTTTTGCATTTAGGTCAAGAATCAAAACCGCGCTTTAATTTGATTAGTTTAATTTTTATGGTGTGTATAATAATGTTCATAGTGGTAGGGTCCTTATGGATTATGAACAATCTGGATTATCATACAATGACCCCAGAGCAGACAAACAATTCTCTGCTAAAGGATGAAGGCTTTCGTTAACCCTTGGAAAAATTGCACAATTATTACAACCTAACAAAACCCGGGATTATAAGGGGTAACACCTTAGCTGTAATTGCTGGGTTTTTATTTGCCTCACATGGAACCATAAACGGATGGTTATTTTTGTGGACAATTTTAGGTTCTGCTTTAGTAATGGCCGGTGGATGCGTTTTAAACAATTTTATAGACCGTGACATCGACAAAAAAATGTCCAGAACTGAAAAAAGGGCTATAGTCAGCGGAACAATATCACCGATTAGTGCATTAATTTATGGAGCCACTTTGGCCCTGGCTGGATTTATCACGCTATATAACTTTACTAATAATTTGACGGTATATGTTGGGCTTTTTGGTTTTATTTTTTATGTCTATATTTACGCCTACTTTAAGCGCAAAACAGAACATGGAACCCTAGTTGGCAGTATATCCGGGGCTATTCCGCCAGTAGTAGGCTACAGTGCGGTGTCGGGCAAAATTGATACAGGTGCCATATTAATTTTTTTAATATTGGTCGTTTGGCAAATGCCTCATTTTTACGCTATAGCGATTTTTAGAGCTAAAGAATATGCTAGTGCCCGTGTGCCACTGCTTTCCATAACTCGCGGAAACAAAGTAACAAAACGCTACGTTTTGACCTATATGTTGCTGTTTATTGTGGTCAGTCTGATGCCATTTTTTTATGACCTTTTAGGACAAACTTACCTGTTGATAATGCTTTCAAGCGGCCTATACTGGGCTTATGTTGCAATCGTAAATTATAACGCTCTCAGTGATGAGCGCTGGGCACGCAGAGTTTTTGGGACCTCACTTATAGTCTTACTTTTATTTTGTCTAAGCATTTTTTTAGACACAACGCTTCTCTAGTTGTGTTAAAATATGTTTATGCTTATAGCCCATGTTTGTATTGCTCTTTCGAACGTACTGTTTAGTACAGTTTTGTTTTTTCCCATCCAAGGCTAAATATAATATTTCGTCGTGGTTATTAATCTCTACACTGGCTACCGGCACCATCTTGGTCGTGGCTCATCCTGGACATTTAGTCTCTTCATGCATATCCGGTCTGGCCTATTTGGCTTTTGTTACGTCTTTAATGTAGATGTCGAGTCGAAAACTAGCTACTTATTCCGTACAAAAAAAACAATAAACTTAACTTCTATTTAATTTATAGCGCTTATGCCATAATTATGGCTAGAACATGACAACAGGAAAACGTCTATTTTTATTTATAGTAAACTTTGTCTTTAGATTTAGTCTTTTTTCCGGTCTGAGCCTCCTGGCTGCTGTTTTAGTAGTAGCTAACAAAAACACAATAAAAGGTATATTAATAAACGTAAATGCTCACGAGCGCTTCACTCAATCGGTGGTTGATTCTACAAAAAATGCAAATTTTGATAACCCCAATACTATACCGCTAGACAGACCAGAAATAATATCGGCTATACAAAAAAGTTTAGACAAAAAAAGCTTACAAAAAATAACCGATAATTTTATTGATTCTGGCTATGATTGGCTGGACGGCAAGACTCCTGATATTGAATTTAGTGTTGACGTCACAAAAAATAAGCAGGTTCTAGCCGATAGCATCGCTGACTATGCAATAACCAGGATAGCCAGGCTTAGCCCATGTACAGCTCCACCAAAACAAACCAACGTTTTTACCGTTGAGTGTAACCCGACAGGTGTTGATTTGGG
The DNA here is from genome assembly GCA_043741255.1 of Candidatus Saccharimonadota bacterium. Lineage (GTDB taxonomy): Bacteria > Patescibacteriota > Saccharimonadia > Saccharimonadales > 2-12-FULL-41-12 > JALHOM01. The sequence continues at coordinate 5,355 of JAYUAP010000117.1, forward strand.
CGTTTTAAGGATTGAAATAGTCAAAATGATTATGGACGATAAATCATTGTTCCCTACTAACAAAATTACATTGGACCAACTGCCTAAAACGTCTGAAGGCCAAACAATAACTCAGGCCTACTCTAAAACCCCAAAGTATTTTCATCTTTTTAAAATTGCACCATTCATACTAATTGGCTTAGTGATGATTTGTGCAACTATCATCGTCTTCAGTGCACGCACTAGACGCAGTGCTATAAAAACAATTGGAAGGAGCCTAATAGGTACGGCTGTTATTTTGGCAATTACACCTTTGATTTATATTTATGTATTACCAATGTTTGGGTTTAGTCCACCAAATTTTAATGGTAGTGACCAAACAGTCTCGGCAATCGTAAACGATGCAACTTCTGAACTCTACGCCTCGTTTAATACAATGCTTATCAATGTAGCCTTTCAGGTTGGTGCTATAGGACTGGTTATTTTGTTAGTAGCTAGATTCATGAAGCAGAGTTCATCGATATATTCAGACCTCGAAAAAAAGTCTGGACTTACTCCAAGCGAGCCTAAAAAGATGCCGATTAACCCAGATGAACTGCCTGAAATACCGGTGCAAAGCAGTGAAAACCCTATCAAAAAAGGCAAAAAAGTTTCCACACTTGAGAAAAAATATCGTAAAATGTAACAAAGGGGAAAAATGAAAATTGGAATTATTGGTTCAGGAGATGTTGCTCAAAGTCTTGGAAAGGGTCTTACTTCTTTAGGTCACGAAGTAATGATAAGTAGCAGAGACCCTAAAAAGAAAGAATTAACTAACTGGAAAAGTAAGCTAGGCAAAAAAGCAAAGATTGGTACAACAACCGAATCGGCAAACTTTGGGGAAATTTGCATCTTAGCCATTGCCTGGCATGCCGGCGAAGACGTTATTGCTCAAATCCGGCCACAACTAGCCGGTAAAATTGTTATAGATGTTACTAACCCTTTGGTGTTTAACGATTCTGGGCCTCCAGAGCTTGCCATAGGACATAGCATGAGTGGCGGAGAGATAGTTCAACAATCTTTGCCCGACAGTCACGTTGTAAAGGCGCTGAATATCATAAATCATGCACATATGGTAAACCCCACGTATAAAACCGGTACCCCAACTATGTTTATTTGCGGTAACAACAAATCAGCGATTTTGCACAGTACGGAGTTACTCCAGGAAATGGGATGGGAAGATATTGTTGATTTAGGGGGTATAGAAAAAAGCCGTCTGCTGGAACCGCTTTGTCTTTTGTGGATAGAATACGGTGTAGCCAATAACACCTGGAAACACGCTATTTCAGTGTTAAAAAGCTAATCTTTTAAAGCAACTGAACAAACCTTGCAAGTCTCTTCAGATTCTGACTTGCGTCGCCAAATTGCGAATGCTTGTTTAGGGCCCATAACGTCTGTATAGCCAATCAAATCGGCAATGCTCCGAATTAGTGCCGGTATTTTGCCACTAAAAACCCAGCTACCGTATTGTAAAATTGACCAAGTTTCACCGGCTGGGACAACACTGGCTGGCTTTGTTTGGTGATACGGCAGTAAATGCCTGCCTTTTATCTGTCTGAGTATTTGCCTGGAGGTGTAGTTTGCATCCCAAATTGCTACTTGGGCAAGTCCGCTGTATTTAGTTGCAGCATTGTCGCCAATCACATAAGTAAAATCATCAACTTGCAAAAAATCATTTACCACTACCTTACCTCTTTCATTTATAGTGAACTCTGACTGGTTTTGTTTAAAAAACGGGTTGTTAGTAACGCCAGCAGTCCAAATTACCGTGTGTGTAGGGATAGATCTATCGGCTAGTTTTAAGGTTGTCGCGGTCTCAGCCTTTACGGCCTCGCCAAGCATTAGCTTAACACCCAATTTATGTAACCGCCTTTCTGTTAAGTAAGACGCACTTTCTTTTAGTGCTGGCAATAACCTTGGCGCTGCCTCAACTAACTCTAGTTTAATACTGTGTTTTTTAACCTTATGACGGTTGGCAATATATTTGAGGTATTTGCCCAAAGCTGCTGAAAGTTCAACTCCTGTTGACCCACCGCCTACTACAACGTAATTTGCATCAGGCTCGCCGGTGTCGTTGAGTGTTTTATGTAGATGAGTTTTTAATTTTTGTAAGCCATCTGGGGTTTTTATACTGAAAGAGAACTGTTCAAGACCAGGAATCCCAAAATAGCTAGTTACAACGCCTAGACAGACAACAACATAATCATATTTATGGAGTTTGCCGTCAGCTGTTGTGACGCTTTTTGACGAGCGTTCAATTTTTTCTACTTTTTGGTGAATAATTTTAAAATTAGGGTAATTTTTTGTAATTTGACTTAAAGGGATTATCGATTCACGTAATTTAAATCCAGTTGCGCTCCTGTAAAGCGCGGGTGAATATCTAAACGTAGTGGATTCAGTAATCAGCGTTACTTCAACATGGCGCGCCTGCTTGCTAAAAAGTCTAGCGACTCTAAGGCCAGCAAAACCTCCACCTAAAATTAGGATGTGTTTTTTTGTCATTATTTATAGTGTACTAAACATAAGCTTAGTGTAAAATAGAAAAAGAAAACTAGAAGCTAAAACAACAAAACCTTATGGACAAGATTAAAGCAGATTTAAAAAAAC
>JAYUAP010000118.1:0-3394 GCA_043741255.1 Candidatus Saccharimonadota bacterium
TTCACGGTAGTTGGTTGCGGTGGCGGCTTGTTCTAGCTGTACACCGTCTACGTACCAGGTTCTACTGGTAGAGTCAGATTGTCTTATGAAGATGTAGCCTCCGGTGGTTATGCTACCGCCTGTTGTGAAAGTACAAGTGTAGCGTAGCCAATTGGTACCAACCGTTGTGGAGCTTAAGCCACAGGTGGTTTCACCACCAAAGACATCAGTATCACTTCGACCAGCTTCTACGGTGAAAGAACCAGAATCTATCTTAGCGTAGAAACTTAAAGTGTATTGAGTTGAAGCCGATAATAGAGTAGTGGTATCATATTTAGCTCCCGCATTCGCGGTAGCGCTGGTGTTGATAGCCAGTGATTTATTACCATATAGTTGATACGTGGCACTGCTGGCAGGAGCACTACCAGAGCCAGTGTTAATGGCCCAGCCGGTAGCGTCGGTTTCGGCTGAAGTATTATTAATTAGGTTAACATTGGTGGTGTCAACCAAAAGGAGGTTATTATTACCAGCTGCATTCTGTATTTGGAAGGCGGTGGTGGAGTTTGTTTGGTTTCTAAAGGTTGTGGCGCCACCATCAGCTATATCTAGTACATCGCGTGCTGTGGCAGTGGTGTCCGTAACTCTGAATAAAGAATTTCCTCCACCTGCACCGCTAACATGCAGTTGTGCCAGTGGTACTGCAAGACCAATTCCTACTCGGTTGTTAGTAGCATCTACAAACAACGTGTCGATATCAACTGCCAAGTCGCCGTCGGCTTGGATAGTGACTTTGTTAGTTCCGTTAGTCTCAAAATTAACGTCGTAGTTGTCATTGGAACCAATTGTGACCGCTGTGCCATAAGTGTTACCATTCTGCAAAATATCACCCAGACCATTACAGTTACCGCTAGTGGTACAGAATTCATACGTACCTGCACTCAGGTTTGGCGCATTGAGCACATAATTTGCTCCCAGCGAAGCTGTGCTAAAAGTGACAGTATTACTGCTTCCGTCATAAAGCACCAAGTTACCTTGCAAACCAGCCGTTCCGACAGTAACGCTAGAACCTTGGAACAATGCCGTCCCGGCAGCAACTAAATTACCACTACTGCTCAAAGTTAGTTTGTCTGTTCCAGAAGATTGAAGTTGCAATAAACTTCCTGCGCCAGTTTGATTAACTCTGATTACGGCGTTAGCAGAACTTACAGCCTGTACGGCACTTGGTCCAAGTTGAACTAGCTGGTCGGCAGTGAAGGCTCCGGTGGTTCCCTGCAAAGCTCCAGCTCTGAAGGCATAAGGTACGGCTGTTAGCTTGGTTCGTTTACTAGACGGAGCAAGCATTTCGCCGTCGTAGGTTGGGGTGGCTGTTTGGGTGCTACCACCTACGTTCATTGTTAACCAGAGTTCTTGGTCCCAGTTGATAGCTCCAAAGGCCGTTTGAGAACCTAGGTTAACACTGAAGTAGCCGTTGACGATTCGTGTACGGTAGTCTAGACCAGCAGTCCCACCGTTTTGGTCGTAGTAGCTTTCTGTCCAGAGATTTGTACCAGCATTGGCTTCACCCGTTCCAGCTGGTCCCCCGCTGGTTCCTCCATCATAGAGTTTGAACTGTAGGTTGTAGTAACCGTCAGGAACAACGTTGCCAGAAGAAGTCAGAAGTCTACCCTGGAAATTCATGGTAGAGGAAGTGGCAGCGTAAGTCGTGCCCGAATATGTACTAACGAACAGACTAAGAAGAGTTAAAACACAAAAAATACCCAACACTATTATGTAGTGGATACGGGCATACAATGGGCCTAATATATGTTTATGTTTTTGCGGAAACATTTTGGTAGATTTTTATTTGTACTTTTTGTTCGTTTTTGCGATAGAACTTTTTGTACTTTGTTTCGGTTATTGTTTTTGCGTTTTATAACCTTGGTTTAATTATCCACGCTTCTCAAACAGATAGCAATACCATAATGCATAAAAAATATGCCCAGTAGTTTATTGTATTTTTGACTATAAAAACGTATTTTTGTTGATGTAATATTTATTACAGATTTTTAGCACTACCGAAATTATATATGGTTTTATATCCCTCATGATTTTGCAAATTTTGCATAAAAAAATGATGTATCTACTACATCATTACAAAATTACCTAAAAAGTTATCCACAGAATTTTTTAGTTTAACTTATTTTGATGGGGGTATGTGAGACAACGCACATCTACAGTCGTCCTCGGAGTTAACCCCTGTGCGTGACTTTGATGACCGAACCACTTAACTTATTGAAGTTTCTGTAACTACCCTTGTTAAATAAGCATATATTGTGTAAAATTACACGAGTATCAAAAAGTTTAGTGAAAAACTATTGATTGATAATTTATGGGGTGATAGCTCAGTTGGCTAGAGCACCTGCTTTGCAAGCAGGGGGTCCGGGGTTCGAGTCCCCGTCACTCCACCATATTTAACTTATTTTGATGGGGCTATAGCTCAGTTGGTTAGAGCGCGTCACTGATAATGACGAGGTCTGTGGTTCGAGTCCACATAGCCCCACCATAAGAATCTAAATATATAAAAATACCCCTGAAACGGGGTATTTTTATATTAAAAACCTAGGATAAGTGCAAACCAAACGTCAAGTTCATAACTTAGAAAATGTATCTTGTCCGGAGCAAGCTCCGAAAGATGTAATTACCACATTTTGCTACTTTAATGTAATTACCAAGATCGACCGTAGCACTTACAGACTCTATAGAGGCCTGCAAGGCTTCGTTCTCCCTAGAAAGGAGGTAATCCATCCGCACCTTCCGGTACGGATACCTTGTTACGACTTAACCCCAATCATCCCCCCTACCTTAGGCCGAGACTAGCTCAGACGTCAGGTATTGGTGACTTTCATGGTTTGACGGGCGGTGTGTACAAGACCCGGGAACGTATTCACGGTAGTGTGCTGACCTACCATTACTAGCGATTCCAGCTTCAAGGAGGCGAGTTTCAGCCTCCTATCCGAACTGAGACCGGCTTTGATGGGATTTGCTCCCCCTCGCGGGTTGGCAGCCCTTTGTACCGGCCATTGTAGCGTGTTTGTAGCCCCAGATATAAGGGTAATACTGACCTGACATCATCCCCTCCTTCCTCCCTGTTGCCAGGGCAGTCTAGCTAGAAAAATACAACTAACTAAAAGGGTTGCGCTCGTTGAAGGACTTAACCTAACATCTCACGACACGAGCTGACGACGGCCATGCAACACCTGTCACTACGGCCCGAAGGCACTCTCTCCTTTCGGAGAAATTAGTAGGATGTCAAACCTGGGTAAGGTTCTTCGCTTACCATCGAATTAAACAACACGCTCCACCGCTTGTGCGGGTCCCCGTCAATTCCTTTATGTTTTAAGCTTGCGCTCGTACTCCACAGGCGGGATGCTTAACG
>JAYUAP010000119.1:0-1271 GCA_043741255.1 Candidatus Saccharimonadota bacterium
TCGAATAGGACTTTTTCCTCGAGTTGACAATAAGAATAAGGTCAAAAATTGGAATAACAAACCACCACTAACTTGAAAAGATTCATCACTCTGTTTTCCCTTATGACTCCAATTAATTTTAGCAGCACCCAACATTTCAATGCTGTTCTCATTTCTAAATATTGATTTTTCTGCTGAAAAAAGAAAATGCATTACAATTAATGAGGCCTCATAACACTCATCAGTATTTGCTACTTCTGATCGTGTTCTCTTATAAGATATATTCAATACCTCACTCGTTATCCCGGTTATTGGTAATACTACATGCCTAAAGCGCTCAACTTCACTGTCTCCACTTGCACCTCCACGGACTGAATTTGTTTCCACTGATGTTGGACTAAACGTTGTTGTCTGATTCTTGGTTGATGTCATTAACGGTGCAAGATAATCGTACCACTCCGATAATAGATCATAATCAGAGTAGACATGGCCATTTAGAGTATCGCAACTATTACACATTAATTCAAACTTGATTATAAGTTGATCAAGGTCAACAGAAGTAATGCCAATTTTGTCAGTAACGTCAAATTCTTCACAGTCGTCCAATCGAAATGATGGATCCATAAGAATACCGGCACAAACTGCAGATAAAACTTCTTCCCCAGTAGACTTTTTCTTGGCCATATTAAACGCGTCAGTAAACTTCTTAGGACTCCAATGTATACTAAACATATCTTCTCCGAAGGATATGGTCTCTTCTCTAAGATTTAACTTATCTGATACTGAATTACTCTGTTTAGAGTTTTGTTTACATTCGCTTATGTAGTAATTTCTCGCCAAAGATGAATCGATTTTTGGTTTCCTTGACTTATCATTCCCCATAGAAGAAGTAGATTTGTCTCTTACTTTGACTAAGACTCGTGTCTGAATTGTCTTTAAACAAGCGCGATCACTTCTTTTTATAATTTCGACTCGAGGATCAATCATTCCATCCCAGATTGATCCTAATTGATAGGAATGGTAGGTTGTTGCATGGCGACTGGGCTGAACAATAAGGGGAGGCCCATTAGTCATTGACGTTATTATAACATCAATCGAAGATTCCAGCAATACTTTGTGCTCCTCGAAAATAACTAAAGCTGTCATTCGAGTTATTCTTTTCCTCAACTTTTCATTGACAGTTTTACTAGAAAACTGAACGCAATGGCAAATTAATGAAGACTGAAATATGTCCTTTGCAACTACTCCTGAGAGCACAATCACAAATCCAGAATTGTTCAAATAAAAATTTC
>JAYUAP010000120.1:0-3364 GCA_043741255.1 Candidatus Saccharimonadota bacterium
ATGAAACATTTGGATTTAGCTGAAATGTTAATAAAAGAAAAAGTAGAAAATAACGAAATTAAATTATTAAAAGTAGCTTCAGGTGATAATACATCAGATTTAGGAACTAAGAGACTAGCATTACCATTGTTCACAAAACTGACTTATAGAATAATAGATATGCAATTACGAGTTACTACATAACGAACGTACTGACAAGACTATTAAATAATAAAATATCATACACAACATGTATACATTTACGCATGCATGTACGGTGTAACGTATGTTTTATATTATTTTAATATGTATGTATGTCATGTATACTATTACACAAACATCACTCTAGTTAATCTCCACTAAGGGGAGTGTCAGTATAGCATAAGCCTATCTGATACAAGTGTATTGTTTAGTGTCGAATAACGTAGTTAGTTTGTTGATATAGTATCGCAGATACTGTATACGGATATATATTGTACGGGAACGTACAGACGTTCGGACCGTGGATCCGCAGATCCGACAATGTAGCCGTTGATTTATATTTTACACAGCACACACAGATGCGTGTGAGCAGATATCGCCAAATTAGAAATATAGATTTGTTCGAGATATAGCCGTTTGCTTCCTTGCTTGATGTAAAGTATAATCACAATTTAAACCAGAGTAACTGCGCATCGTCTTTATCTTAACGCCGCTGCTGCATCAGAGCAAGTAAGTCTTTGACTCCAAGCTTGGAGGGTTCTCTAACCATTGTCTCACATGGTAGCGAATGTAGTTTGATACATTCATTTCTAAAGTTTTTCCTCCGATTTATATCGAACCTTTAGAAATGCAAAATGTTATGCGCACTCCGAATCCGAACATCGCACGTCGCGATGATTCCGACGGATCGCATGAGCGCAATAGAGGGACGCCTAGACGTGCCCGCATTGGCCGATCTCCACTGGAGGATGAGAACTCTCTCCAAACTGAGGATCGCCAAAATGATCTCGACCAAGATGGACGGTCGACGATCACGCCAAACCAACACCTTCGATTCTACGAAGGACCAGATCCACGCGAAGAACCGCGTGTAAGCAGCAGAGGCCAGGCCAACCTTGCAGATCAGATTAGACTCCAAATCCAGGAGCTGGGAAGTCAGCTGCGACAGGAGATGATCTATGGATCAATTAACGGTGATCAGAGAGAAAGTGGAAGTTCAGATGAAAACTATCCCAACAGCACCGAGGGAAGCTACCTGCAGGAAGCAGATGATGCATCAACGTCACCGATTCCTCCAGCAATGCCAAATTCACAAAGACTCGTTGATGCGAGATGTGTGCCCGATATAAAGTACAAGAAGGCGACAACAATTTCATTATTGAATGCGAAGGATGCGAAGCTATCGATGAACGATAGAAATCCTAGGCAAAAGATTAAAATGATGAATGTTGCGCTAGAGGCAAGTGGGTTCTATACACTTGTAACAGGATCGAGAAAACCTCCTATAGCAACCACAAATAATCCAAATGGATACAAAGCAAAATCAGTAATCATGGAGTACAAACATGGAAGAGAAGTGGGAACTATAATACCAGATGATGACTGCTACAGATATGATGCAGAGAAAAGTGAAGCATATCATTTATTACTGACAATGATTGATCCAAATTTACATCACTTACTCGTAGAGCAAATTGCAGACAAAGATCCAGAGAGAATGTATAAAGCATTAATAGATCATTTTGCTGGTCACAAACATCATCACATAGCACATGCAAAACATGCTGTAGAAAATTACCATATAGACCCAAATACAGTAACATTATCTATATCAATTTTCAGAGAATTATTACTGTCACTTCATGATGCTCAAGAAGCAGAAACCACTGAAGCACACAAAATTGTATTATTAGAAATAGCAATGAGTAAAATCACAGAGGGTATTTTATCTGAACATTATAAACATGCAAAAATGAGCGATTTCAATTTCAATGATATTCTAGAATATTTAATCAAACATTCAAATCATGTCAATGTTCCAATAATAATGGCAGCTGTAATGCAACCAGATAAACCATGCTATAAATTTCAGAGTGGAAATTGCACCCGTATTAATTGTCCTTTCGTGCATAGGAAAATGACCGATAAGGAAATGAAGGATAGTAATTATGATCCGAATAAAATACCAAAACCTATGAATAAGTCAAAAGGCAAAAGTCGAAATCATGAGAAAAATAAATTTAGAAATAATAATAGTGAAGGTACTAATGGAATGCACAATAATAAAAATAATAATAATAATAATGCAAATCCAAATAAAAACTATAATAGATTTAGTCGACCTTTGACAGCACAGCAGATACAAGCTGTAGGCCCACCCAGAGGTAAAGTTTCTCCGAATAATGTAGATGGATTATCCAAACCTCAGCAGAATTTAGCATTGGCATTCATGCAATTACAACAGAATGGAAATGCAAATCAGTCTTTAATGAATACTGGATATGACAGTAATAACCAAAATAATTATAACAATATGCAATATCAATATAACAGTAGTAATAGTCACAATAATAATACGGGGGGAGACTTCGCATCATGGGGAAATGGCACTACATACACACCAATAGCAAATAATGGGGTATATAACAATACTATGTGTATGATTCATTCCAGTGATGATATTAATATTGAGACAGCAGAACCTGAACCAGAATCTAAGACCCAGATTCCGGAATCTCAAGATACAGAACATGGACCTAGAACTCAGATCCAAGGTCTAAATTCTAATATTCAAATTGACTTCTATCATATAGACGAGAAACCGTATTATAGAAAGTACTTTGAAACAAAGGAATACATTACTGGTAAGGAAGCATTACCCATGTTTATGTACGATAATGAAGAATCTGTTGAAGAAGAAGAACAGATTGTGGTAAACGAGAAAATTCAAAATACTGCAACGAAAATTCATGTACAAAGATTATTTGGTATGAATGATAATGGTTATCCGGGTTTCAAAATTGAAGGAATATTGGGATTAGATATTCGTGGTAAGGAAGCGTTATATGCTTTCAATTGGACTGATATTAAGGACATGGCTGATACAAATATAGTAAATCTAGATTTGTTTTATGGCAGACCAATTATGTTAATGAAAGTATACATGACTGCACAACTATGGCTGAATAGTGCAGTAGTGTTCCCGTACCTGGTGGCAATAGGACGAGAAGAACCTATGTACCGTAAGCATGCATTTATGCTAATGAAACCAAGTGAAACGGGAGATAATGAAAAATCATACGGTGAACCAGGGTTTTACGAGTCAAAAATAGGATCGTGGACCAATATTTTCGCGGTACTACAACACATCAGCGAAGATTGGCAAGATTGCACAGATCAGTTA
>JAYUAP010000121.1:0-1267 GCA_043741255.1 Candidatus Saccharimonadota bacterium
TAAGCTGTCCCCCTTTGTCAAGACCACTCTTTGAATACGACGGATTCTTAAAAATTTCTGACTAAATTACCTCTGGATCTTACATTTGCAAGCCCGGAATACATTCCCCAAGGCGTTTTATAACCCAACGATTGATGCCCGCGTTCCATGTTGTAAAAATCAAAATATTCCCGTAACCCGATTTGTGCTTCAGGAATTGTTTGATAGCCTTGAAGGTAAACATTCTCGTATTTAACTGTGCGCCACAAGCGCTCAACAAAAATGTTATCCAAAGCCCGACCGCGGCCATCCATGCTGATGGCAATATTCTTATCCAATAGCACTTTGGTAAATTCTTCGCTGGTAAACTGACTGCCTTGATCTGTATTAAATATTTCCGGCTTGCCATACTGCAACGCATCTTTTAAACAATCCACACAAAAATCCGCATCCAAACTGTTGCTTAACCGCCAGGCCAATACATACCGGCTGTGCCAATCAATCACCGCCGTTAAATATACGAACCCATGGCCTAAACGGATATAGGTAATATCCATGCTCCATACTTGATTGATCCGGTTAATCTCAACATCTCTTAATAAATACGGATAAACTTTGTGCGCGGAATTTCGCTTGCTTAAATTCCTCGTCGGTATAATAGCGACTAATCCCATCCACCGCATCAGCGTTCTAACCAACTTGCGGCCAACGCCAATCCTAAGCTCCCAAAGCCGGTTACGTATTCGTCTAACCCCATAGTAAGGGTGTGCGGTGAATATTTCATCAATGCGGCCCATCAATTTGATGTTATCTTCACTGGGTAACTCAGGCTCATAATAAAAACTACCCCGGTGAAGCCCTAGAAGCTCACATTGATGCCGAATACTGACTTTATTATTAACCTGTTCAATCATTACACGCTTTTCCATCACGGTGAGATTTTCAGTTTTTTTTTGAGCCAATCCACATCAACCTGCAACTGCCCAATGTTTTTATACAGACGCTCAATCAATTCATCTTTTTCCTTGAGCTCTTTGCCATCACCGCGGCCAAATAAACTAGCCGTGCGTTCTTTGATTAACGCGCGCCATGTATTGACCTGGGTGGGATGGACTTGATACTCACTGGCCAACTCTGCTACCGTTTTATCGCCTTTTAACGCTTCCAATCCAACCTTTGCCTTGAACTCATCACTGAACTGTTTCTTAATGCCCATTTGGACCCCCTAGTTGGTTAGATTATATCTAACTTTTGACTTTTGGTGGTCTAGTTTTACGGGGACATTATA
>JAYUAP010000122.1:0-1264 GCA_043741255.1 Candidatus Saccharimonadota bacterium
TGACGCATCGTAGGCAAGGTCTGCCCCGGCAGAAAATCCAATGACGCCGATGCGATTCGGCGCGATCCGAAATTGCTTTGCATTGGCGCGAAGATGTTGCATGGCGCGTTGGGCATCCAGCAGCCAGTCTTTGCGCGAATAAAGCGGGAGAATTCGATAGCACCTTGTGTGCAACTTAATTATCAGCTAAAAGAGCTAACTTAAGTGGTTTGTTGCCGATTTGGAGGTTCAAAAAAATACCCACTGTATGACTTAGTATTTTCCTGAAAATGCGATTTTGGTAATGCCATAAATCCTTGACTTTGATCTTTGCAACTTGAAATCTTTCAGTTAATTGCGACCCGACAGTTTCGACCAATTTTCGCCAATACTTGGTTTTCTTAACCAATTTGATTTGTGCAAGTGAACTTTCCATATTCTTTCGCTTTGGCGTAACCACTTCTGTTTGTTGCTTTTCCAGCCACAATTCGTGCTGAAATTCATCAATGAAACCTTTATCTGCCGGGACTGTTCCGCTAAATCCTTCAATCAAACTGCCAAGATGGTGAACATCGTGTGTGCGCGCCGACAGCAGCGGAAAATTGGTAATCATTCCAATGCGGGAAATTCGTAAGCCCAGCTTGAAACCGTAATAATCCAACTTTTTGGCGGCACAATGACCAAAATCAGCCAGCAGCGGAAAGCGTTTATCCCGAAAACCGCCGCGCGTGTAAGTGCAAACCGGAAGCGGCAAAGTGTCTATCGCTTGCACTTGGTCAAACTGTTGGTCAGCCATTTGAACTAAGAGAGATTGACATAATACTTTAGCTTGCCACAAGTTAGCAGATTGTCGAACAAAAGTAGTGCGACTCGGCAAGTTTGGAAAATAGTCAGGATAATGACGTTTGAAATAGTTGTAAATCTCCGTATCTTCGTGGATTTTGAAGAATTCACCGCAAATTTCAATGGTGATGACTTCGGCATCAGTAAATTTCGGCGGAAAGCCGCGCGTGCGAAAATCGTAGTTTTTTCCCACGATTTGCATAATTTCAACTACCAAAGAATAGACAGAAATGATAAAAATATCTCGTTCCATTAAGCTTAACCTCTGTAAAAATGTCTTTTGTCAAAACTATTTTACAAGATTTAGCTTTTTGGAACATTCAAATTAAAGTTGCACACAAGGTAAATAGCGATTATTGGGAGGAACTTCTTAATTGCTTGGAAAGCTAATCCAGTCCATCTAATTCATGTTAGACATCTTCCCGTAATCGGAGGAGTAGAG
>JAYUAP010000123.1:0-1263 GCA_043741255.1 Candidatus Saccharimonadota bacterium
ACCTCTCAAATTAACGACTACATGAAACAAGAGATTACCAAGACTCTGCAAGAGGCTTTCTCTAAATATCAAGAATCTATCAACGACGCCGAGCAACTGGCGCTAGAATCAATCCAAAAGACTCAGGACACCGTAGAAAAACAACGTGAAATAATGGGCCAACAGCTAGAAACGGAGATTGCCAAAGAAAAAACTCGTCTAACCCAAAGATTCAGCGACCGCATGGCCGATATTGTTAACCACTACGTTTTGGCTGCAATCGGCAACCAGATTAGTCTAGAAGACCAACTAGAGTTTATTTTGGCCGAGCTTGAGCGTAATAAAACAGCAATTGTCGAAGACATTAATCAGGGTACCTAAAAAAAGCGCAAAATGGAAAAACAACATACAGAAAAAAACGCCCCAGCCTTCAGACTACCCGACAGACTAATAACATCGGTAGATTTAATGCGTACTATACGTGAACTTAAAAGTTTGGATGATTGGTTAAACCAAGCAGCCATTAGGTCCGGTGGCCAGCAGGTTAGTCCACCCAAAACCAGCGCAACACTTGACGAGACGGCTCAAAATAACTCAGTGTCCCTACTGGACAGTGTCGGACGTCAACAGTTAATAGCCGTACTAGAATCATTTGCTATAAAAGCTCCAAAAATCCATATCAGTTTTGCTGTTGAGCCATCAGCTAATTTTTTATCAAGGATGATTATTTGGCTCAGAACCAATATTAGTCCGGTAATTTTGTTGGATGTAGGCCTGCAACCGGCTCTAGCCGCTGGATGTAGCGTCCGTACTACCAACAAACTGTTTGATATGAGCCTGCGTAACCGCTTTACTGATAGTCGACACTTTCTTCTAGACGCGATTCAAGAAATTGAGGGTATGTCACCTGTTAAACCAGCACCAACACCGACTCCAGAACCAGTTGTTCCCAGCGCTCCTGTACCACAGGCAACGACAGTTACGCCTGTAGCTCCGGCTGAAGGACAAAAAGTGGAGGTCAAGCCATCATGAACAACCAACACTTCGAAAAACTAATCGCAAGTGGCCAGCCGGTTGGTGAGGTAATATCGGTTGATAAATTCTTGATTAACGTTAAGGGTCTGCACCCTGTTTCTGTTCATGCGCTTATAATGTTCCAGGATGGCAGTAAAGGTTTTGTCCAAGAAGTTACAGAAGAAACTGTAGTTATTTTGCACCTTGGCTCAAATACCCTGAGCGTTGGTGTTATTGCTGTGGTTCAGCACCAAGAGTTAGTTTGCAAAG
>JAYUAP010000124.1:0-7840 GCA_043741255.1 Candidatus Saccharimonadota bacterium
TTTTGCGATATTTTCAGCATGTTGACGTGCTAAAAGCTCTGTTGGAGCCATAAAAGCCACTTGAAAACCAGCTTTCATCGCCATAATACTTGCCATCACAGCCACAACTGTCTTTCCGGAGCCAACGTCGCCTTCAACCAACCTATTCATCGGAGTTTTAGCCGTAAAATCTTTGTATATTTGCCAAACAACCTTACGCTGAGCATTGGTGAGTTTATATGACAAGCTGGCCGTAAAATCTTTAGCTAGTTTTTCGTCAAATTTTATTGAAACGCCAGATTCTTTGGCAAATTGGGCTTTATTAAGCAAACTAGCGAGTGTTATGCCAAATAACTCCTCAAAACTTAGGCGTTTTTTAGCTTCTTCAATGTCGTTTTGGCTGACAGGAAAGTGCATGGCCGATATAGCCGAACTACGAGATACCAACTTATTATCGGTAATAATTTTTTTAGGCAAAACTTCAGCCAATGTATCAATATGCGGTTTTAGACCAGCCAAAATTTTGCGCAGTACCCCAGATTTCAGACCCTTGGTCTGTTTATATATAGGCACAATACGGGCAGTGTTTATTGGAAAGTCGCTGACTAACTCCATACTAGGATTCATAATAGTTAGACGCCCTCGGGCTAACTCAAAACTACCTGTAATAAAATATTCGGCGCCCGGTTTTATACCATTTTCACGGTACGGTTGATTAAACCAGACAAGTCTTATTGAGCCACTCTGGTCGCTGGCAACTGCCTCTGTTATATGCATACCCCGACGCACATACCGACCTTTTGCTTGCTTGATAAGTGCTTTGATACTAACGACATTGCCAGGTTTTAACTGCATTATGGGCGTTACAACAGAATAATCATCGTAACGTCTGGGGAAAAATTCAACCAAGTCAAAAACTGTTTTTAAACCCAGTTGGTTTAATTTAGTTAATACACTCGGTCCCACGCCTTTTAGAGTGTCTAGACTTGAGTCCAAATTCATAAGCTATTTCTTTTTTAGGAGCAAAAATATACTCGGTCCAAAGTAAGTTCTAGCAAAAGTTGGTTGCATAAGTGATTCAACACTAAGCATCAGCGGTCTTGGGACAAACTTCTTTAGGCTGGGTGAACGCAAATTAGATACAGACAGTGCTTTTACTACTTTAAAACCGGCTTCATCAAGCTGTTTGATGACCATCTTTGGATTGTGATTAACAAATGGAATTTCTTCGTCTCGCTTATTTTCCTGCGATCGAATATCAACCGGTTCTAGTGGCATTTTTTTACCTTTTATAGCGTACTTTACACGGTTTTTAAAGTGCAGGTTGTTAGCAACCTCTAAAACGATTCTACCGTCAGTGCTTAGGCACCTATGGAGTTCGGAAAATTCTTTAGTAGGGTCTGGTAAATGATGCATAACCCTAACCATAGTAAACAAATCTATCGTTCCATCGCCAAACTGCAAATGGTCAGCCTGCATCAGCTTTTGGTCGATGTTCGGATAATCTTTTAAAAAATCTTTGGCAATTTTGAGCTGGCTCTTGGCTGGTTCGGCTAAAGTGACTTTACCTGAATAATTGTTAAGTAAAACACACAATCGACCGTAGCCACCGCCTATATCAACGGCGTGTTTATATTTTTTACCTCTAATAAGGCGTTTTATGGCTAACTCCTCAGATGAGTGCTCGTAGTCACGTCCGTCCCAGTATTTTAGGTAGTTATAGTTGTCGTTGTCGTATTGATTAGCGATTTTCTTTTTTGGCATGGTTTTCAGTATAACACCTTACTTATTTACTATCACAAATGAGTTTTTACCACGCTTTAAAAGATTGGGACCTGAAACGAAGAGGTCTAGGTTATTTGGGCCTGCCTTTTGTCCATTTACTGTTATAGCACCTGTTTCTAAGAATTTTCGTGCTTCGGTTTTAGAAGTGGCCAGCACCCCCTCAACTAAAAGTTGGGCTATATCGGCGTGATATTTTATGGAACCTAGTTCATTTACCAATATCTTCTTTTCATCTTTACTTAGTTCTACAAAATTGCCCTCGCCAAACAAAATTTCGGTGACTTTTTTTATTTCATCGGCTCGTTTTTCTCCATGAACTAGTTTGGTAACATGAAAAGCCAAAATTCGCTGTGCCATACGCTTGTTCGGCGCCGTTTTAAACTCGGCTATTACTACTTCTACCTCATGTTTTTCTAACTCTGTAAAAATCTTTAGGTAGGCTTCTACTGCGTTATCGTCAGCATTTAGCCAAAATTGGTAAAATTCAAAAACGGAGGTCTTCTGTGAATCCAGCCAAATAGCACCTTCTTCGGTTTTGCCAAATTTCTTGCCAGTTACTGGGTCAACAATTAAAGGTAGAGTAACCGCATTAACTTCCGCACTTCGGGCTTTTCTGACCAAATCCACTCCGCTAAGACAATTTCCCCATTGGTCTGACCCGCCAAGTTGAAGAGTTACGCCGTATTTATCATAAAGATGCAGGTAGTCTGTGCCTTGCAAGATTGTATAACTAAACTCGGTGTAGCTTATGCCTGCTCCGCCAATGCGAGTAGCAATGTAGTCACGTTGTACAAGAGCAGTCATACTAAAGTGTTTACCGATATCGCGTAGAAATGACAGGAGTTTAACGTCCTTTAGCCAATCAAGGTTATTTACCATTTTGAAATGATAACCGTCAAAAATGCGTGACAATTGCTTCTGCGCACAGCTCACGTTGTGTTTAATAGCAGATTCGTCTTGAAGTGGACGCTCTTTGTCTTTACCGCCTGGATCACCAATCAAACTGGTGGCCCCACCAGCTAAAATTATGGCTTTGTGCCCATGTTTCATAAAAAGCCTGTCTAGCATCATTGCAGCTAGGTTACCGATGGTCTGGGAGTCTGTCGAAGCGTCAAAACCGTGATAAAAAACAATCTTTTTTTGATCTAGCTCAGTTAAATTAGCAAAGGTGCTGTCCTGAACAAATCCACGCCAAATAAGTTCTTCTGATAAGGTCATGATAAAAGTATAACTTCCTATGCTTTTTATAGCTAGACATAGCCCCCTCAATGCTATAATGATTACATCGCTGGAAGTCGACAACGGAGACGCTAAGGAGTTATTTAGACCGTAATGAAAAAATCCAAGAATATTGCACGTCCTAGAAAAGGCAGTTCGATTAAGCAAAACCCTAGGACGCATCACGTCACTAAAAATGGCAATAAGATAAAGCTAAATCACAATCTTTTGAACAAGATAAAAGCCCGGCGCGATGCAAAAATGCGCGAGAAGGCGGCTTATCTTGCTACACTTCCAAAAGGTCGAATCAAACGGACTATATATAGGATGCACCCCAAGCGTGTTGCCAAATATTGGTTTAGTCGTAAAGGCGCAATTATGGGGCTTAAGATTACCGGAATTGGCGCGCTAGCCTTATTCTTATTAATAATCGGTGTTTTTGCCTATTTTAGAAAAGACCTACCTAATCTGCGTGATATCTCTGGCAACAACATCGGTGGCTCTATAAGATATTACGATCGCAGTGGCCAAACTTTGCTTTGGGAGGATTATGACGCCGTAAAACGAAACCCAGTACAAGGTAAAGACGTGTCGCAGATTATGATGGACGCCACAGTTGCGGTGGAGGACAAGAACTTTTTTGAACATGGTGGGTTTGACCTCAAAGGTATAACAAGAGCTGGGGTTAATAACGTTCTTGGCAGAAGTGGTACAACTCAAGGTGGCTCCACTATTACTCAACAGTTGGTAAAACTAACCCAAAACTGGAGTCGAGAGCAAACTTACTCTCGTAAGGTTAAGGAATTGATTTTATCTGTTGAGCTAGAACGAACTTACACTAAAAAAGAAATCCTAGCAGGCTACTTAGACACCGCGCCATATAGCGACATAACCTATGGAGTTGAAGCAGCTATGCAAGATTATTTTGGTAAGTCGTCTAAAGATATAACCATAGATGAGGCGGCATTTTTAGCCGCTATTCCTAAATCTCCGTCTTTTTACTCACCTTACGGTGCTAGCTACGAAAAGTCCGCATTAGAAGGTCGCCAAGATTACATCCTAGATTTATTAGAGGGGCAACACAAAATAACGACCGCTCAACGTGATGAAGCCAAACAAGTCGATACACTAGCCAAATTAAAGCCCCGTCAGCCTAAATATGCCGGTATTCAAGCTCCTTGGTTTGTATTAACAGCCAAAGAAAAACTGACCCAAATGCGTGGTGCTAATGCCGTATCTTTGGGTGGACTAAAAGTCACTACTACCCTAGACCTCGGAAAACAAAAGATTGCCGAAGAAGAAGTAGCCAAAGGTTTGGCTCAAGTAAAGAGACAGCGTGGTGACGTGGCTGCCTTTGTAGCAGAAGATGTAAAGACCGGGCAAGTCGTGGCACTAGTAGGTGGGACTGATTTCACTAACCCCGTTTTTGGTCAAAACAATTACGCTCGGGCTAAGCTGCCTCCTGGTTCTAGTTTCAAACCATACGATTATCTCTCGGCCATAGAAAACACTGATAATTTCGGAGCTGGGTCTGTACTCTATGACCAAACAGAACCAATAGACGGTTATCCATGTACCAACAAGGCTCGAAACGGCAACTGCCTACACGACTACGACTTTAGAACTCCAGGCCCATTGACTTTGCGTTATTCGCTAGGTGGGTCCCGTAACATACCAGCCGTTAAAGCTATGGCTATTGCTGGTGTCGAAAAAACTATTCAAACAGCAGAGAGTATAGGCCTAAAAGACACTGGGGATGAACGGATTGTTGGGCAAGGTTACAAATGCTATGCAGACGATAAACTAACTCAGGAAGGTCCTTGCTATACTTCATCCGCCATTGGTGATGGTGCCTATCTAAAACTAGACGAGCACGTCCATGCCTACAGCACAATTTCTCGTAATGGACGCTTAATCCCTCAGACATACATTCTTAAGATTGAGGATGCTTCAGGTAAAACAGTTGAGGAATGGAAGGCAACTGAAGGCAAACAGGTCGTTCGTGACGAAGCAGCTTATATTGTAGCCGATATGATGGAAGACCCTAACGCCAGCTACTTTGGACGAAAACCACACCGCTACAAGGGACATAAATTTGCAGTAAAAACCGGTACCACCAATGATTCTAAAGATGGTTGGTTAATGGGTTATTCTACGCAATATGCAGCCGGGGTATGGGTTGGCTATCACAACCGACAGGTTGAACTTAGTGGATTTATGGAAGTCATGACCGAACCGATTTGGAGTGGTTTTATGCGCCGAGTACACGACAACCTAAAACCTGAGGAACGCGTGCGTCCTGCCGGAGTAAAAAGCTTACCAGCCTACGTTGTTAGGACTCACGTTGGGGTCGGGTCTATAGAACCAAGTCCCGCAAATGACCTCTTCCCATCTTGGTACAAATCGCGTACAAAGGGAACTAAAGAAATACTGGACAGAGTTTCTAACAAAATCGCCACTGACTGTACTCCAGAGTTAGCAAAAGAAACGGTTGGTAATGCCAGTGCCAACCAGTTCTCATCAGATAAATTCCACGACGGGCCAAACTCGGCTGGCACAACCGAAAAAGACGATATTCACCACTGTGAAGACGCCAAACCAAGCATCACCCTAACCATAGGTGGCAACGTAATCACGGCAACGGCTACAGCAGGTACCTACCCCATAAGTGACGATAAATTCAGAGGCACAATTAACATTAAAATAGACGGACAGACTGTGCAGTCATTTGAAGCTACCTCTAGCCCAACCACAGTCAGCTACACTGCAACAGTCAGCGGAGATCATACAGTGACAGCAGAAGTAATAGACAGCGTACTTTACAGCAACACCGACACCCTTACAGCCACTTTTGGTAGTGGAAGCTCCCCTATTACCATCACAAAGGCCAAAAAACAGGGTAGTAGCATTAGTTTCGCCTGGACAGGCGGTACAGATACGATAACTATTAAACTGAAGATAGGAAATTCTGAGCTTTGTCATGATAATGACGGCGACTGCTCTGGCGGAAATAATGGAACTGTCGGACAGCTAGTTTATGCCGAGGATGTCAACGGTAAATCTACAGAAGTATTAGTTACAAATTAACGGCTGGAGTTTTTACGTCGAACTGGCGCCAAATCTTTTTTAGTAGCAAACATCATTTTGCCGGCTTCGGTTTGTAACATTCTAGTCACTGCTACTTCCACGGTTTTGCCAATCATATTTCCGGCGCCACTCACTACCACCATTGTGCCGTCTTCTAAATATCCGACACCCTGGTCTTTGTTGCTACCTTTTTGGACTATTTTTACTTTATGGCTCTCGCCCGGCAATGCCATCGGACGCACAGCTTGGGCTAGCTGATTTACGTTCAGCACTCTGACGCCTTCAATAATAGCTACCTTGTTTAGATTAAAATCATTGGTACACAAATAAGCCTTGGTGTCTACTGCCAACTGAACCAGTTTGTCGTCTGTAGCTTTTTTGTCAGTAAAATCAGTTTGTTCTACCCTAACTTGCTCTGGCAATTCTGTTTGCAAGCGCGCAACGACGTCTAACCCAAACCTAGCACGCTCACGTTTGTGAGAATCATTACCGTCGGCTAAAAGTTGCAACTCACGCACAATAAACTGCGGCACAACCATTTGCCCTGGCATAAACCCAGCTTGGGCTATCTCGATAATCCGACCATCAATAATGGCACTGGAGTCTAAAATTACAGAGTGGGCACTATTTTTTTGTGATGGTTTGAAACTATACTGTTTTATCAATATAACTACAACAGCTACTAGTATTATTGTTTGAAATATTTCTATCATACTTTATATCTTTAAATAGTTATTTAATGCAGTGCGTACGTCGGGCACTGGTTTTAATATTGATGATTTACTGCCATTTTTTAGCTTTGGTCCAATTGCTTCTGAAAATCCAAGTTTTTTGGCTTCTGCTAAACGCTTTTCGGCAAATGGAACATGACGGACTTCTCCTGAAAGTCCAACCTCTCCGTAGACTACCACACTTTCTTTGAGTTTTAAGCCTTTTGCTGCCGAACCGATAGCCATACAAATAGCTAAATCAATGCCAGGATCGCTAATCTTTATACCACCAACAATATTAATATATATGTCTTGGTCAGATAAATTGAGTTTGGTGCGACGTTCTAACATAGCAATCAGCAGATTTACTCGGTTCAGTTCCACACCGCTAGACGCACGCTTTGGGTAACCGTATGAAGTTTTGTTTACTAAAGCCTGCACTTCCACTAGTACTGGCCTACTGCCTTCCATGGTGGCCAGGACTATCGAACCATCGGTAATTTGACGCTCGCTTAGTAGTGCTTCTGATGGATTTTCTACTTGTATCAACCCTTTTTCCGCCATTTCAAAAATTCCAGCTTCATCAGTAGAGCCAAACCGATTCTTCACACTACGCAGAATTTTGAACCCGCCATATCTGTCGCCCTCTAGTTGCAAAACTGTGTCAACGACATGTTCCAGAACTTTAGGACCGGCTATTGAGCCTTCCTTTGTGACATGACCAACCAACACCACGGCCGTGTTTACATTCTTTGCCACATTAATAATCAAATGTGCACAGTTGGTGATTTGTGACACACTTCCAGCTACCGAAGCAACTGCTTCTGATGTCAACGTTTGGACAGAATCAATAACAATAAAATCATATTTACCGCCAGAAATTGTCCGAGCAATATCCTCAGCGTTAGTTGCCGATGCAATCTGAATATCTGCTTTTGCAACCCCTAAACGTTCAGCCCGCAGGCCGACCTGATGGGCTGATTCTTCGCCACTAATATATAGGACTTTATTCTTGTCTGATAACCCAGCTACAATCTGCAGTAGCAATGTACTTTTTCCTA
>JAYUAP010000125.1:0-7813 GCA_043741255.1 Candidatus Saccharimonadota bacterium
GCACCGCCCTTGTTGCTGGGCTGGTTGCATTCATCGCTAAAACTAAGCTTAGATGTGCACTTGCCTGACCTCCGGAGCCAAAACACTGACAGACAGCAATTAATATGCTATTAATATAAACCGCTTATGGCTGATAAAAAAGTAAACTACGTAGCTATTGACCTAAAAGCTATAGCTTTTTTCAAAAGGACATTCGTGCCTTTTGCAAGGTTTTCAATTTTTTTAATATTTTTTTGGTTTGGAATCATAAAATTAATTGGTGCTAGTCCAGCAAGTCCACTAGCCGAAGCACTGACGGCCAAAACAGTGGGGATAGAATATTTTGACTTGCTTTTTATTATTTTGGCCGTGCTGGAATGCATAGTTGGAGTTCTATTTTTGTTTCCAAAACTTACCAGAATCGTCGTACCGTTACTGTTATTTCATATGGTTATAGTATGCTCGCCACTAATTTTGGTGCCAGACTATACTTGGCAAAGTTTTTTGGTACCAACACTTGAGGGACAATATATTATAAAAAACGCTGTGGTTATAGCCGTTGCAATAGGTATAGTTGCTTCCACAACTCCACTAAGTTCCCGTCATAATTAGCTGGTACAGCTAGACAACAAAAGTCTAATGTTATTTAGTTTGGATTGTTATATAATAGACTAACTAACATTGGAGGTTCGGGTGTATAAATATAATGAAAAATTAAAAACAAAAGCAGAATTTATTAAGTCAAAATTACAAAAGTCACTAACGCTACCTGTAGCGTTTATTTTTTTGTTAACCCCACTATCGGTGCTAGCTAAAGCGGGAGTAGGCAACCCACCCGTCACAACAACCCCTGTGGCTTCCTACTACGTCAGTTTGGCAGGCGTAAATTATGTTGACAGCAACTTAGCCATCTCTGGCTCACTAAGCATAAATAATTTCGTAGGTAGAGAAGATGAACAGACCATAAAATTCACATGGGGTGATGGCTCAGTTGAAACAAGCAAACTAATGAGCTTGCCTGGGTATTACAAATCTTCCGGGTTAATTAGCGTAAATAGCTGGGCCAAAGCTCACAAGTACACTAGCGACAGCTCTTGGACCGTATCTGTAAAAGTTTACCGAGGCGATGCATCGGGAGCAGAACTTTATACTATGGCCTCTGGGACAGCATCATTCCAGACAGAAAATACTTTAGTCGCCTGTGGTGATAATATTGACAATGACAAAGATGGTTATAAAAATCTCTACGACAATGACTGCGTCAAATTCCGCGCACCAGAAACTACTCTGGCACTGTGTAGTGACGGGATAGATAACGACGTAAATGGCGCATCTGATTTATATGACTCAAATTGTGCGCAGTTTGTACCACCAGAAGATAACGCTGCAGCATGTTCTGACGGTATCGATAATGATCTAGACCAGCTAACTGACCTAAGCGACCCTAACTGTGCTAGCTTTATACCTAAAGAAGATACCTTAGCAAGTTGCAGCGACGGTATCGATAATGACCTAGACCACTTGGTAGACCTAAAAGACCCAGGTTGTGCAGGTTTTATACCTAAAGAAGATAACGTTCAGGCGTGTAGTGACGGAGTAGATAATGATCTTGACAATAAAGTTGATTTATACGATGCAGACTGTACGGCCTTTAGACCTGCAGAAAATACTTTTGCAACTTGCACAGATGGAATAGACAACGACATGGACAACGCTTGGGACGGTAACGACAGCGACTGCATAGGCCAGGTGCCTAGTGAAAATTCAGCAGATGTATGTCTTGACGCTATAGACAACGACTTTGATGGACGTTTTGACTGGGAAGATGTCGACTGCGCACCTTTTGTCACACCAGTGTTTTGCCCAGTTGGATTTATATCCTTCTTTATGCCTGGCTTTGGCATAATCTGTGGTCCTAGCGCCGGATACTAGTTCTTAATTAGAACGGCAATACTAGCCAGCATTAAACGCGATGGACATAAACACAGAGCTAAAGCAGAGAGTGTGATACAGAAGGGGGATATCCTTTTTGTTATAGTATCTGAAGATTTATCAGACGAAATCTACGATGTCTTTGAGTGCTGGAAACGTCGAGTTTAAATTATTTTAACTTCCTACGCCTGATTAAAACCTGATAGATATAGAAATTTTCTATGAGATTCACAAACCGGATTTCTGAAAGACCTATCGTAACTGGTATTGTTATTAAAATACCAATGATTCCAAGTGTTGGATACTCAAAAAATATAAAAGGATAAACAAGTAAAATAGAAAAAATTGTCGCACCGCGAATAATGTGAGCGGCCCGTAAATACAGCTTTTGATAAATTCTATATATTCCAAAAGCAACACTTACTAAATAGACTAGCCCAAATATTAAACCGACTCCAGTGATATCCAAAAAATCTTTTATAGTACCGAAGCCACTTTTAAATATGGTAATTAACAGCACGAAACCGCCAAAAGCTTGCAAAAAAGCCCAAATGTAAATTGCATTGGTTATCCATGACTGTTTTGGCCATTCTGCCGGTGACAAAAACTCGGCATTTTGGGAGCGCACAACAATTAACCGCGACAAAAACCAGATAGATATAAACAAAACATACATCACCATAAAAGCTGGTTCATAAAAATAATCGTTATCTTGGGTTATAAATTTTCCGATTTCATCTATGAATAAACCAAAGCCAATACCGCCTAAAAAGGCCGAAAAAAGTTTACTAACATGGTCACTCAAAAGTACCAGCAAAAAAGCCAAGACTAAAAACAAGCCACCCCAAAGCACATGTGCAATATGCAAAGAATCATTACCCAGCTGGGGAAATCCAGAAATTTTTAAAAAAGACCTAGTTACTAAAACCGTTAAAACGCCAGTAAGTACAAACGTATCAAGGAGGTCCAGTTTATCACTAAGTTTTTTTATAGCTACCATTTCTGGATTAATTATAGCTTAAGTAAAGCTCCCCTTGCATAAAAGCCGTTACTTAAGGTAGCATGTTCTAGGAATGCCTATTACTGTAATAACAGGCGAGCAACGAGGTGACGAGGGCAAAGGCCGATTTGTTGACATGCTCGCCGAAGAACATGATATTGTGGCGCGGTTTAACGGTGGTAGTAACGCAGGCCATACTATTGTGTTACCCGATGAACGGGTTCTGAAACTACACCTAGTGCCATCTGGGATTGCCCACGGACACATAATGAATGTCATCGGCAATGGCACAGTTTTAAACCCCGTCAAATTGTTAGAAGAAATTAATGACTTAAAAGACTTAGGAATAGATGTTAGTCCAGCTCGACTAGCGATTAGTTCGGCGGTTCATCTGATTATGCCTCACCATATTTCAGAAGATGAAAGAAGTGAACTAGGCGAAGGCAGGCAAGGTACCACAAAAAATGGAATTAGAGACGCTTACGGCGATAAAGCCAGGCGAAAAGGCGTGCGTGCCGAGATAATCAACAATGACTTGCCCACGCTTTTTAATACAGTTTACAATAACCTAGTGGCCGAAAATGTCGAGAGAGAAGTAGTTGGTTTGGATAGAATTGACGAAAAAACAACTTCTCGAGAATACGTAGAGTCTGCATTACTGCTCGGCGAGTACGTAACGGACACGGTGCTGCTATTGAACAAAGAATTAAGAAAAGACACACCAGCCCGCGTTTTGGCAGAAGGCGCACAAGCATTTTTACTGGACAATGACCAAGGAATGTACCCATACACAACTTCTTCATCGACAACCGCAGGTGGAGTGGCTTCGGGCCTGGGTGTACCACCACAATTTATAGACAGAGTGGTAGGTGTATCTAAGGCAGTGCAGTCGCATGTGGGCGACGGTCCATTTGTAACAGAAATAACCAACCCTGAACTTTTGGCTGACTTGCACGGTGATATGTCCACTGTGGACGCAGAGCGGGGCACTACTACTGGCCGTACCCGTCGACTTGGTCATTTAGACCTGCCAGGTATCCGTAGGTCTCAGATGGTCAATGGCACTGGTGAAATGGCCTTAACTAAACTGGACTGGGTACCACGCTATGGCAAACAAGTCTTAATCTGTGTAGCCTATCTACGTAAGGGCAAAACACTAGAAATAGCGCCTGACGCCGGCTACAAACTAGAAAAATCATCACCAATTTATGAATCTTTGCCAACCTGGGAAGAAGATATCCAAAATGTCCGAAAATTTAGTAAATTACCATTGGAAGCCAGGAATTATATTTGGTTTATCGAAGATAAGCTAAATGTACCACTCACTTTGATTGGCGTTGGCCCAAACCGAGAACAAGTGATAAAACGACCTTAAGCAGACGGGATAACGATTATATCGTGCGGATGCGACTCCCTTAGTCCAGAGCCCGTAATCATAGTTAATTGCGCATTTTTGCGATGCGATTCTATGTCTTGTGAGCCGACATAAGCCATACCTTTACGCAACGCCTGGGTGTAGTGCTTCACTACTTCAACAACAGAACCTCTGTAAGGCACATGAGCCTCAACACCTTCTGCCAGAGGAATAGCGGTAGAATCATCACCATAACGCTTTCTGGATGCCGAGTTATCCCTAATGGCGCTGGGCGAGCCCATGCCCCTAAATAGCTTTACCCTGGTACCGTCCTGCTGAGTAATAACCTCTCCGGGAGTTTCTTTAGTACCAGCAAACTTACTGCCCATCATCACGCTATGTGCCCCAGATGCAATAGCAATTGGTAAATCTCCGGGGTTGGTAATACCACCGTCAGCGCAAATCGGAATATCAAATGCTTCTACCGCCTTGGCGCATTCATAAACAGCCGTAACTTGAGGTGTGCCAATGCCTGTTTCAACTCGTGTGGTACAGATAGAGCCAGGACCTTGTCCAACTTTTATGCCATCTGCTCCAGCCTCGGCTAACAATTTAGCCGATACGCCGGATGATATGTTGCCAACAACAACGTCTATATCGGGAAATTCATTTTTCAACTTAGCAAGTGTTTCAAAGGCAAACCTAGAATCGCCTTGGGCTGTATCAATAACAACTACATCAAGATAGCCTTTCATTTCTTTTACCCGCTCTAGGGCTTCATCATCCGTAGGAACAGCAGCGCCAACCCTCAACCTACCTTTGCTATCTAGGTTATACTGGTCAAAGTCGCTTCCGGTGACCCGACTAACATCCGAGAATATGTACATCCCGCCGACTCCTCCATCAGACTTAAGTAACGGTAGAGTTTTTTTCTTGTTTTCTCTCATAAGATAATTAGCTCTCTCAATAGATGTACCAACCGTTGCAAATATTATGTCACTTTTTGGTGTCATAATTTCTCCGACTGAATCTGAGGAATCTGCAAAATCAAAGTCGTTTTGGGTTAATAATCCAACAAATTTTTTATCTTTATCAATTACCGGGAAGGTCCTAAAATCAAAGCCTTTTTCTTGGCAATTTTTTAAAACATCGTAAATTGACTGCGAATCTAGAATTGTTATTGGCTTTTCTATCAGTCCGTTAAGGTGCAGTTTTACTCGACGGACTTCTTCTTTTTGGTGTTCTACTGACAGCCCAGCATGAATTACGCCCAAACCGCCCAACTTGGCAAGAGCTATGGCCATTTTAGATTCTGTAACTGTGTCCATGGCCGCACTTACTAATGGCGTCATCAGCTCTACATTGCGAGAAAATCGGGAACGAATATCAACTTCGCCAGCTGTAACATCGCTAGGACCAGTGCGCAGACGAACATCATCATAGGTTAAAGCTAACCCGTCAGCCTCTCGTCTTTCAAAAAACTGTTGCTTGTCCAACTTACGCTCCAGTCTGTTTGTTATAAAATTGTACCACAGTTTATTAGCTTAAAAGATTTTCTAATTGGCCAATTAAGTATATAGTCTAATGAATATGGACTTTTATCCACTGAACCGTACCCCTGAGATGATTGCCAAAGAATCTATCCTGCGACCAGGACTTTTTAAAGAGTGCTTTCTGGCGATGGGTGTTTTTGCAACTTCTTCGACGTTTTTTGGCAGTTTTACCGTCTTTGACCAACAAATATCCAGATACGAATCTATCACCGAAATATGCAGAACCCAGGTTGGCAAATTTAACACTGTCAGCGCCAACATACTTCATAATGCCGACTTTGCTAGCAGTTTAATGATGGAGAACAAAGCTGAGATTGGTGTCTTTCAGGAAACACGCAAAAACAATGTCCAGCGTATTGTGGACGCCGTTCCTGGCTCGGTTGCCACCTATGCACCAGGTGATTATCCGGTTGATTGGTCTAGCGGAGGCTTGGGCAACACGACGGTATCGCTCGGTCCAAAAACTACCGACACAATGCGCCAGATAAATGGTGAGGTAGATAGTGTTGATTTTTTGAAGGCCTTTTTTAGTGGAGACGAGGAAGGTGTTGCTAATTCATATAAAGAACGACGAGCAACACTGATTAGCACTTTTAATGCCAAGATTGACGGAGTAAAAGTTCGGTTAAACATTATGAACATCCACATTGCCGGCGGCGATATAGGCGAGCGCCAGATGGAAAAAGTTTTGCAGTTTGCCCAGGAAGAAATGAATGATAGTTCAGCAATAAATGTAATATATGGCGACACCAATAGAACGCCAGATGAACTCAAGCCCGAATTTGATAAAATGGACAAACCTTGGGTAATATCACGTATCGGTCCAACATCACGTGATGATGACCGACAGATTGACCAAGTTATATATCAGCCATACGTAAAAATTAAGTCCGGATATTATAAAGTAGACCTAGACTCGAAAGTACTCAGCAAAAAAGGTAGCGACCACCGCGCCATAGAAACAAGCTACAGTCTAAGGCCCATTATAAAAATCGACTCGTTACTTAGCAAGTAAGTTTGGCATGCTACTTATAACTGTTAGAATGGTCTAATGAGCATGATATGGATATTTATTGGCGTTGGCGGATTTATAGGTGGGTTAATACCGAGTCTTTTTGGGGCATCATCTTTGTCACTATGGAGTATTTTGGCTAGTGGGGTTGGCTCTGTAATCGGAATATGGGCTTACACAAAATTTGATTTTTGAGTGTCTTTACTTTGTATAGTTATTATGCTTATAATACCTGTATGAACAAACCAAAAATTACAATTTACAGTACTAAAACCTGCGCTTTTTGCAGAATGTTAAAAGATTATTTACTGAAAAATCACATTGAATATGATGAAAAGCATGCTGATGACGACCCAAAACTTGCGCAGGAATTATATGAAAAGAGCGGGCAACTAGGCGTACCGTTCACAATCGTAGAACAAGACGGAGCCGAAACCGCTAGGATACTGGGTTTTGACAAGCCTCAGATAGACGCCGTTCTAGGCATTCACTAAAACTATTTAGATGCGGATTCTAAGTCTGCAATAATTATTTTATCCATTTTTAACATTGCCTGCATGACTTTGCCGGCTTTGGCCAAGTTCATTTAAACGGTGCACGGTTGTATAAGCTTATAAAACTACCTTCTTCCCAAAAAAACCAGACGCTGGATATATCGTTGCCAAATGGCGCCACGATAAATGCATTCACTTTCGGTGGTTAAGATGGAAGAGATGTAATTTCGCCTCTTTGGTAGGCGGTTACTAATGAATGTTCGTCATCAGTAATTCGTTTAGTGTAGTGTAAAATATCATAAATTTCTGTAGCTCTTATGGCAGATTCTACTTCTACGCCACTAGCTTCTAGGGTTTCTTTACCACCTTGTTCTCTGTCTATAAGTATGCAAACGCCTCTCGTTATCAGACCTTTTCCGACCAAGGTTGGAACAAAATTAGCAACTGATATACCGGTAGATAGAATATCGTCAACCACAACCACGAGTT
>JAYUAP010000126.1:0-1254 GCA_043741255.1 Candidatus Saccharimonadota bacterium
ACCTCCAACAATTTCTCTCCGAACCGAGGGTCCGGACTAAAATTAAAGGTCCTTAGCCGATGCGGATGTAAGTCATGTTCTTCTAAAACCCGATGCACTTTATCTTTGTCCATCTTCAAGTCAGCTGCCAGAGTCCGAACACTCCATCTTCCCAGCCCTTTGGGTGGCTTTCGACATACTCTATCTATTATCCGTTGCTTTTGCGCAGCGCTATATTCTTCCGGACGTCCTCGGCCTGGTAACTCTTCCAATCCCACAATCCCCTTGTCCCTAAACCTCTCAATCCAATCAATGACGCGACTTCTATGCAGTTGAACCTTCCGGCTTATCTCCGATTTGCTTAGCCCCGCATCATAATCCAAAATAATCTGCGCACGTTGGCTTTCTCTTTTCGATATCGTCCGACTTCTCAACAATTGCAATAATTTCTCCTTTTGACCTTTACGTAATGAAAACTCCTTGCTTCGCTCTGTCATGAAACAAAGCTAATCTATTCCTTTGATATGTACAATTATTTATGCGACGATGTACTAGTACATCGTCGCATTAATAAGTGTACAAAGCTTCTTTTTGAAACTTCTCGGTTAGTTGGATTATCTTCTTGAGTTTTTTAGGTCCTCTCGCCCAGGTGAATGGGCCACAGCGTTGATTGTACAGAGCGACGTAGTCCTTCAGAAAGTTTTCCAGATCCTTTACCGAGCGATGCACTGAATGCTGCAAAGCTTGTTTGGTTAAAATACTAAAAAAGCATTCGATCAGGTTCACCCATGATGCATGGGTTGGGGTATAGTGAAAACTAACGTGTGGATGGTTCGCTAACCACTCTTCTGCGGGCAGGCCATTATGGGTATTGAGATTATCAAGCACTACACACAGGCGTTGACCCGGATAGGCTTTGACAACCTTGTTCATAAAGACAATAAAGTCTTCGGTTTTTCGGGTTTGATTGACCCAGGCGGTAACTTTTCCTGTTTGCACCTCCAAAGCAGCCAACATGGTTCTTGTTCCATGCCGAACATATTCATTACTCCAGGCCTTAGGTTTGCTTGCTCGAAGTGGCAAAAGGGGTTGGGTTCGATCCAGTGCCTGTATCCCTGTTTTTTCATCAACGCACAGCACGACTGCATTTTCAGGAGGGTTCATGTACAATCCTACAACCTCCAACAATTTCTCTCCGAACCGAGGGTCCGGACTAAAATTAAAGGTCCTTAGCCGATGCGGATGTAAGTCATGTTCTTCTAAAACCCGATGCAC
>JAYUAP010000127.1:0-1243 GCA_043741255.1 Candidatus Saccharimonadota bacterium
TTTCTTAGATTCAACTTAGAAGTGCAACTTTTTGTGAAAAGAAATAGGTCAGCGCGTGTACCTATCTTTGCTTCGCTAAAAGTTTAAAGATGAAAAAATACAAGCAACTGACCCTTGCACAAAGATACGAAATACAAGTACTTGTTAATCAAGGCAAAGAACAAAAAGAGATAGCCAGCACGCTCGGCGTTAGTAAATCCTGCATCAGCCGCGAAAAAGAGCGTAACAGTGCAGGCGGTAAATATGAAGCCGAAGAAGCGCACCGGCGTTATAACTATAAGAAACGACAGCGTAAAGCGTATAAGTTGACGGATGCCCTCAAAATAGCCATTATTGAGGGTCTCAAAGCTGACTTTAGCCCCGAACAAATCGTGGGTCAATCGGTTTTAGAAGAAAAAGAAATGGTTAGTCACGAAACGATTTATCGTTTCGTGTATAGCCAACAAAAAATAGTAAAACAACAACAACAACAACAAGATTCGTTTTGGTTTTCGTGTTTGCGAAGCAAGCGGCGGAAGCGTAGAAAAAGGAAAAATCAGAACGAAAGCAGGTCAATTTCACTTGAAAGTTTAGCAAAAGAGCCGAAAGTTTCAATTGACGAACGACCCGACCATATCAATAATAAAGAGCGCATTGGCGATTGTGAGATAGATACTATCATCGGCAAAGACCATAAAGGTGCAATTTTAACGCTGGTCGAAAGACGCACTAAACACACGTCCATTGTCAAATTGCCCAATAAAAGTGACGAAGCGGTCAGTCAGGCTTTAGCTGATTTAGTATCTAAGTTACCTTTTAAAATCACTTCGATAACGGCTGACAATGGCACTGAATTTGCCGATTACGCCTATATCAAGAAAATATTGAACTGTGATTTCTTTTTTGCTCATCCCTATTGTTCTTGGGAAAGAGGCTTGAATGAAAACACAAATGGACTTATTAGACAGTATATTCCTAAAAAATCTCATTTCGATGGTGTGGATGAAAATTTCATTATTGAAATTCAAAACAAACTCAACAATAGACCACGAAAAACTTTAGGCTTTTATAATCCTTTGCAGACTTTGAACAGAAATTATCAGTTAATAACCAGTTGCACTTGAATATTGAATTCACCATACAATTCTAAAATATATAAAAATATGAAAACAAAATATATGTTAGTTTTTATTCTCACTTTTTACACACTTAATACATGGAGTAAAAATTGTGGATGTGGTTCCTATGAAAATGGAACTTACAG
>JAYUAP010000128.1:0-1240 GCA_043741255.1 Candidatus Saccharimonadota bacterium
AGCGATTTACGATAATCTGTTAGCGAAAGATTTTCATAAGTCAACGCACGCAAATGACGATTAATTTCTTTATTGAAACGCTCAACAATAGCATTTTCTTGTTTGGAATAAGCTAATGTGAGGCAGTGTTCAACACCCACGAGGGCTAGAAAGTCTCGAATCACTTCTGCTATGAAATGAGGACCGTTATCAGAACGGAGTTGATACGGAGCGCCGAAACGACCAAAATGCTGAAGCAAACACTCAGCTGCTGAGAGAGCTGTACAATCATTTGTAATATACAATTCAACCCAACGGGTGAATGTATCAACTATAACGAGGATATAACCTTCATCTGGGAAGGGGCCGATAAAATCGACGTTCAAACATTCCATTGGTGTATATGTTGACGTGGTGAATTGATGAGCATGGATTGGGATTTTCAGCATGCTCATTTTCTGACAACAGGGACAGTGATCAATAAAATATCTGATATGTTGACGTTGGAATTCCCAAATGTCATTGATGTCCTTGAAACGTTTTAATGTACGTTCA
Source organism: Candidatus Saccharimonadota bacterium (assembly GCA_043741255.1). Classification (GTDB taxonomy): domain Bacteria; phylum Patescibacteriota; class Saccharimonadia; order Saccharimonadales; family 2-12-FULL-41-12; genus JALHOM01. The sequence continues at coordinate 535 of JAYUAP010000128.1, forward strand.
AGTCCGAAGTGGCCAACTTTGGAGTTGTGCATCATGCCGATCTTTCGGTATTGATCATCAGTGATCTTGGATTTAAAAACATCAGATTTCTCCCTAATAGCAGCAGTATAAACCACCGCTGGTGAATATTCTAGTGGAGAGTCGAGCATGTTATTACGACAGAGTCTGGACATTGCGTCAGCAATATCATTATCTATACCAGCGACAAACTCGATTTTAAAATCGAACTCCTGCAATGCCATGTACCATCGTACAATCATGGGGTTGGAATGTTCGCTGATGAAGAGCAGATTCTTGTGATCAGTTTTGATAACAAACTTACGATCACGCAGTAAGGATTGCAAGTAAGTGCAGGAAAAGAAAATTCCGTAAGCTTCTTTCTGAATCACAGACCACCGTAGTTGTGCTTTATTAAGTGATTTACTAACGAAAGCAATAGGTTGCTCTACGCCATTAACAAGTTGAGAAAGATAGCCGCCGACACCATAATCTGAAGCATCTGTGTGCAAAGTTATAGGGGCAGTATCACTCATAAAATACATAGTAGTACACTTACTGACTTGAAGTTTAACTTCATGAAAAGCCGCAGTGGCTTCATCAGTCCAAGCAATTCGTTTTGTCTTAGAATAATTGATGAGTAAATCGTGTAACGGTTTTACTATAGAAGACTGATTTCGGATAAAATCACGAAAATAATTTACAGTGC
>JAYUAP010000129.1:0-3292 GCA_043741255.1 Candidatus Saccharimonadota bacterium
GCAAAAATCGGCCGTTATGATAAAGACAACACTAAGGACGAGACATTTTTTAATAATTATGATGACATTAAGGCCGGTAAGGTTGATATTTTGGTTGGGACTCAACTACTAACTAAGGGTCATGACCTACCTAACCTGTCTTTAGTCGCAATCCTACTGGCCGAGGGCGGACTGCAGTTCCCTGACTATTCAGCAGAAGAAAAGAACTTCCAACTACTACACCAAATAATAGGTCGTGTTGGGCGTGGACATCTAGACGGCGATATTATTATACAGACGCTCAATAAGCCTTCTACCGTACTAAGAAAGACTGAACACAAAATAAATAGTTGGCAGAACTTCTATAACCAAGAGTTAAAAAATAGGAAGAAGTTTAACTATCCGCCCTTTTGCTACCTACTAAAAATCGGTTTATCTAGGGCAACTCAAACAAATGTTATAAAAAATTCTGAAAGCTTGGCTACCCAAATAGCAAAAAACTTTCCTGATGTTGAAGTTATGGGTCCCAGCCCAGAGATTATAGAGAAGAAAAATAACAAATGGTACTGGCAAATTGTTATAAAAAGTAGCAAAAGAGCTACATTAGTCGACATTATTAAAACCCTACCAAAAACTTGTTCATATGATTTAGACCCCATCAATCTGTTATAATTTATCCGATGACCGTAAAAGATATTATTACCCTGCCCAATAAAAACCTCCGGGGAAAGTCGTTAAAAGTCACAATAATAGATGACAAGCTAAAGTCCATAGTTAAAGGCATGCAAGAAGCAACCCTAGATTGGGAAGATAGTAGAGAGCACGAGGTTGGTGTTGCCTTAGCATCTGTACAAGTAGATAAACTTCTAAGGGTTATCGTTATCCGCAATAACTTCGATGATAAATCAGACCGTTCATTTCAAGTATTTATTAACCCCGAAATTGTAAAACTGGAGGGTGATATAGTAGAAGATTTTGAAGGTTGTCTAAGTATAAAAGATATCTACGGCAAGGTCCCTCGGCACACTAAAGTGCGCGTAAAAGCGCTAAACTTGAAGGGTCAGGAAGTCCAGGTAAAAGCAGATGGGTTTTTGGCCAGAGTCTTTCAGCATGAGATAGACCACACCAATGGAATTGTGTTCATAGACCATATAAAAGACAGCAAAGAGGCATTTTATTTACTCACTGACGAGGGAAAGTTAGACCCACTAAATTATGTCAAAGACATCAAACAAAATAGTTTTCTTTGGTAGTGGCCTAGTAGCTTCAAAGTCACTTGAGCTACTGAATGATAGCTTTGATATTGAGTGCGCCATAACCAAGAGTTCTACCAAAGAACTAATGCAAGCGGTTGTACCAAAAACAACAGTACTTTGTGTTAATAATAAAATTGAACTGGATGAAGTGATTAAAAAAAGTGGTTTTGAATCTAAAATCGCTGTCCTTATAGACTTCGGTATCATCATTAGTCAGCAGTCTATAGACAGTTTCCCTCTAGGTATTGTTAACAGTCATTTTAGTCTACTACCACAGTGGCGTGGAGCAGACCCTATCACCTTCTCAATCCTTAGCGGACAAGAAAAAACGGGAGTTAGTCTTATGTTATTAAGTGCAGGAATGGATGAAGGATTGGTTCTTGCCCAAGCAGAATGCAAAATTACTACTGAAATGAACAACGCATCGCTTACACAGGAGCTAATAGACCTTAGTGATGCCTTGTTAAAAGATTGTATCCCCCTTTATATAAATGGTGGGATTGAACCTATCGACCAAACAAGTTCTGCGGACTTGATGGGAATATCATCATTTCCAACCTATTCTAGAAAGTTGACCAAAGAAGATGGGCTGATTGACTGGCATAAGCCTGCTGAGATGATTGAGCGTGAAATTAGAGCTTACTCTGAGTGGCCCAGAAGCTACACAAAGCTAAATGGGATTGATGTAATTATTCGCAGTGCCAAAGTTGTAAATCAGCCAGGACCAGCCGGTAAATACTCCTTTGATAAAAAAGGTCTAGTTATTTACTGTGGTCAAGATGCTTTAGATGTAAAGACTATTCAGCCAGCTGGTAAAAAAGAAATGCCGATTTCGGCATTTCTAAATGGTAATAAAATATAGATTTTAGTTGCTAGAAGCAGACAAAATTTGCGGAGCAGCTTCTTTTATCTCCGCTTTCAGCTTATCCAGCTCATCGCCTACAACCTGTTTGTAGTTAGGAAAGTTAGTTTCTAACCACTTGAGCGCACCGGCGTCATCTTGATTGTTCATTAACAGCTCAAACTCATTCAGCTGGTCTTCGCTCATACCGCTAGCCAATCGCATACCCACACGCATTTCCAGGGTCTCATAAATATGAGCTTTCATCTTCTCTTTTTCGTCCTGAGGCAACGCCGACAGACCCAAACTATCTAAAAAATTGTCATCTATCTGGTGCATTTAGTTCATCTCTTTCATTACTTACTAGTTTAATTGTATCAAACTTAAGATTTGGCCTTTGCGGTCTCTTCTAAGGTTTGTCTAAACTGATTCATATAATCAATAAATGCTGGAGAAAAAGTTGTATGACCAGTTCCCTGGAATCCATAACCACCATAGACGTCCATACTTACTAGTCCTGACACGTTTTTTGGATTTAATAAGTCTTTGTTTATGGCGCCATCGATAAAGCTTTTCATGTGGTTTGGGTCTAGACCTTTAAGGCCTTTTGATTCCAGTACATTTTGCATAACTTGTGAGACGCCTTCGCCTTGGTGGATTGTAGCTGTAAGTTGCTGACTAACATTTGCAGATGTTGAGTCAACGGCCTTAGACAAAGTGTCAGTTACTGCACCTGAGGTGCTTGGTTTGTTAGTCAGTATATCGCTAGCCGTGTCTGCTTTGGCAGAACCACCACCAAATCCTTGGTGCATTCCCTTTGAAGCTAAGTAAGCAATAGCAATCCCGCCCCCGATAACTGCTAAGGCACCCACGCCCTTAACAACTCTACTGCGAATTCCTTCATATCTACGGATATCGGCTAAATTCCACTGACCAGTGCTGTCATAGGCGGCCTTGTTTGGGTCAATTATTCGGGTGATTTTTTTGGTAAATTCGTATTCTATGTCTGTATTTACAGTCGTATTGCCTTTAGAATCAAACTTAACAGCGCCTTCTAGTTCCATAAACTTTGTTAAGCGAGACTTCCAAGTTGATTGCTTTGTTTGGGTCGAGTCCGGAGTTAATTCTGCTAGTTCTTGTTTGAGTGAATCGCGTTTGGCTGTTAGCCTTTCCAGCTCTTCAGTTGGATTTAATAAATTTGTTTGCACATCGGTGA
>JAYUAP010000130.1:0-1226 GCA_043741255.1 Candidatus Saccharimonadota bacterium
TGGCATTTTTGGTTCGTGAAAATGGCATCGTTCTACCTTTTGCTTTGCTGCCGGTGCTGGCCATGGAGATCATTAAGCGTCTGTCCTCATCTGGGACAATGGCAACACGTATCCGTTCAATTTTATTATTTTTACCTAAATATTTACCTCCCTTCGCGGTCGTTGGAATAATCTATATTGGGTTTAGCGCCTATAATTACTTCACTTATGGGTATTTCCAATTGGAGGAACAGCAGACATCCCACGGCTTTTTATCTAAAGCCATGTCCCCTGCAATTTTTGATGCACGCGGATTATTAAAGCCTGCAACTACAATAGATAAAGAAGCAAAGGAGTATGTGGGATGGTGGCTTTATAGCTCCTACATTTTTTCACGCGATCAGTACCCCGGACTTGACCAGGCTTATGCCAACTTCTTCCCTAATATTCAAGCGCAGATAAATTCCCGCGGTCTGCCAGCCAGCCAATTCAATTTTTTTCATCAGGCGAGTATCCTTAATAAGATCGGTAAAAATGTATACGTTTTAATTCCTTCAAAAGCAGTTTTATCCGGAGTCTTAAGACAATATATTTTTTTGTTAAACCCAAAGCAAAATTATCCTTTAGACGAAGTGGATATCTCTAACGCCCCCGCATTTTTAAAGGATTTGCCGATACAGGTTACGATCAATACCGCAAAAAGGCCGGATAATACAGAAAGTATTCTCAATATGTTTTATAAAGCGACACAGGGTTATCAATGGTATATCGTAATGTTTATCCTTGCCCTGGTTTCAAGCTTCTATATATTAAAATACCAGGATGTTGTATTCCTTGCCCCAATGGCTGTTTATCTGGCTGATTGTGCTCTGGTATTATATTCTCACATGATTGCCGCTCGAGTGTTTGTAAATATTGATGTCCTGCTGGTTTTGCAAGTGGCATTGGGCTTAAGCCTTTGGCTTCAACGAAATTCCCGCATAAAAACAGGGGCTGCCATGTTAATTAATATCAACCCGGGTTGAGAAAGTGCCTTGTATAAGAAGCTATCAGGAGATCAAAAATGACCATCGAGTTTATTCGTGATAACAATATCATTATGGCCATCATCATTCCGCATGACCATAATGAAAATGGTCTCAACTTTATTACGCCGGAAAATTTTTCCCAACAATTGGCCTATATGCATCACCCTGCTGGGAAAATCATCCAACCTCATGTTCACAAGCCTTTGAAAAGGGAAGTTA
>JAYUAP010000131.1:0-1226 GCA_043741255.1 Candidatus Saccharimonadota bacterium
GATAGCTTTGTGGCGGGTCTAAGTTTGACCGGAGCCGAGACGAAGGCTTTGCGCATGGGACACGGACATCTTCGCGGTTCTTATGTCACAGTAAACAACAATGAGCTATACCTACTGAACGCTACAATTACTGGCTTTAAAGGAGTAAAGTTGGATGAAACCGAGCAAACTAGAACTCGTAAATTACTGATGAAACGCCGTGAGATTGATGCGTTAATCGAGCAAAAAAATCAAGGCAAAAGCATCATCCCAACAGAACTTTTGACCGGTGGGCGCTACATAAAACTACGCCTGGGGGTAGGCGTAGGACGCAAAAAGTACGATAAAAGGGAACTAATCAAAAAACGCGACACTCAGCGCAATCAAGCCGTGGAACTGAGAAATAAATGAACGAAATTGATAAATATATAGGTCAATTTGATGGGATTGTTAAAGAGCGGTTGCTACAGGTCCGCGAAATCTTTTTAAAAGTCATGCCAACTGCCCAGGAGCGAATATCTTATAAAATTCCGGCATATTTTATGGACAGTAGAATGATTGCTTATTAAGCTGGATTTCCTAACCACATTGGCTTATACCCCGGCAGAATATCTAGTGAAAAGTACAAAAAACTGCTTAGCAAATATGCATCTGGCAAAGCCACGATAAAACTACCGCACGACCAACCTCTACCAAAAGATGTAGTAGAAAAATTCCTAAAACTCCGAATCGACGAAACAAAAGCAAAGTAGATTGTGCCAAAGTATTTACATTTACATCTGTAAACGATAGAATGTTTTAGTATCGAAGTTTGATATTCCGGAGTAGCTCAATGGTGGAGCAAGAAGCTGTTAACTTCGAGGTTGCCAGTTCGAGTCTGGCCTCCGGAGCCAGATGAAGCGCTAACCCAACCGACCGTTCCCTCTAAAGGACATCGGAAGGGTTGGAGCTTGATCACCAGAAAGAGAATAGCCTGTCCAACAAAGACATCAAAACCGCCAGAAATGGCGGTTTTTGGTTGTAGGTGAGGCGTTACTGGCCTCTGTGGTTGCGTTTTGCCCTAGAACCCGACTAACATCACTCCGGTGCATACTGGACGAGAAGTTTGTGCCATCCGTCCCGTGGGCCTAATTTTAGGTATAACCCGGAGAATCCGTCCCAGCCCATGTTTTGATCATTAATGCTTTTTACCTCGGGCTTGGCTTTACCTTCAACTCTGTTGCTGAGGTTAAGATTGCACCGCCAGC
>JAYUAP010000132.1:0-1214 GCA_043741255.1 Candidatus Saccharimonadota bacterium
AATGTCGCCTTTAGGGCGATGTGCCAGCTTGGCTGCCAGCGATAATTCACGCTCAAGCGCATCATCAATACGAATACTTAAAGTAGCACTCATCACAAACTCTCCAATTAATTATCAGTTATATGTGTTGCATTGTAACACATATGAAAACGGTTTGGAATTAACGCAAAGAGACGCGGCAAATGATAACGATTGGAGGGTGATGGCATGAGCAAGAGTAATTTAGATGAAGCGAGTATGTTTTATATAAATATCAATGGTCTTGGGTATGCTTTTGCCGCAGGATTTTTCGCATGCTTAGGATATTTGTATATCGGTCAGCGCTATTTTGTAGAGCAAACAAGTATTTTTTACATCAACCTTTAAATAGCACGCTGTTTATTTACATACTGATTACGTTATTTTTGAGTTTTCTAATTATTTTAATTTTTAGTAGTTGTTATGGCCAAAGACAAACTAGTGGCGCATATAAATTCGATATAAAACATATGCGGATAAGGCCTCTATTAATTTTTTTTGGACGATTATTGTTTTTTGTTCTTGGTTTTTTAACTATCCCAATTTTTAGAGCATGTTTTCTAGGATAGAAATATATTAAAAAGGAGTTTTAAAATGGCACTATCAATACCTCAGTCAGGCGTTTTAACTAATGTGTTAAATAAATCAGTTACTGGAGTTGGCACACTTAATAATCCAAATGCTTCACCAACTCAGCAGGCGGCTGCAATATCGGCTTTATCAACAGCAGTTTCAAATACTGCGGTGGTTGCTACACAGATATTAAACGCTTCACCAGCTGTTTTGAATACCGTGCAAGGTGCTAACGCCTTATTGAACATTAATAATTTAACTATACAAAACCAGTTGCTTAACGACGCTATCGCTTCAGGAGATAACAGCAAAATTATTCAGGCATCTTTAGATTTCGGAGCTTCGGTGGCTGGAGTTCTTGCGCTCGTTCCTGGCTTACAACCCGAAGCCTTGGCAATATCACTTCTAATTGCCTCCGCTTCAGCCCTGTATAGAAATAGAGAGTCGATTGACGGTGCGATTAACGACTTATTAAACCCAAATCCCTTAACACCTAATAAACCACCTTTGTTACCATTAATTCCTGGCGACGCCAACGCCAACGGCATCCCCGACACTCATGAAAGTACAGTCGATTTTCGTACCAAAACTGCCGCCGACGCTGCCAAAGCCGCGCTTCTACC
>JAYUAP010000133.1:0-7540 GCA_043741255.1 Candidatus Saccharimonadota bacterium
GAACAAGCCGCCACCGCAACCAACTACCGTGAAGGTAAACTACAGTTCAATGGCACCATTACCAGCCCGACTATCTTCCAGAACCAGGTTGATACTACCACCGTCTTCCAAGTCCAGAACGCCACAGGTACTACAACTTTAGTTAACGTCGATAGCACTGGCTCTGGCACTATTACGCTGCGCAGTAACGTTAACGTGCAGTCGGCTGGTACATCGGTATTCAGGGTGGATCGTGGCGCTACCAGCAACTTTGGTAGCCAGGTCTTTGCCACTAACGGCACCGATAAATGGACCATCGGCCTGACCAATGATTCTAGCGACGATTTCCACTTTGCCAACACTTCAACAGGCGTGGACGCCCTTAAATTTACCAACACCAATGGCGCGGCGACCTTTAAAAATGGCGCTAACTCCACCACCGCCTTCCAAATCCAGAATGCTTCCGCGGTAACCCTGCTCGTTGCAGACACCACTAATTCCAGAATCCAAATTGGTAGCGCCACCGCCGATGCCACGGGGGTACTTTTGGTACTAGACACTAAAAATACTTCCGGTGATCCCACCGGTGTTGACGGAGCTATATACTATAACAGTAGTGCCAAAAACTTCCGATGCTTCGGCAATGGTATATGGAAAAATTGCGGTGGTACCAGCCTTCGTAATGAGTTTTATGGCTACGCAGACTTTACGTCGGCAGGTTCAGGCAATTTCGTGTTTAATACAAACACGAGTGGTGGTTCCAACAGTGTCACTGCCGTTGGAAGCGTGGCTGGTCATCCAGGAATATGGCAACAATCAACGGGAACAACTGTGGGTGGTGCTGAGTACGCCGGTACGCAAGGGTTAGATACACTATTACTTGGCAATAACGACGTTTGGAGATATGAATCCGTACTTAGGTTGCTCGCACTATCGGATGCCACAGATACCTACACATATAGAACTGGCTTTATGGACACAAGCGTCGGAGGAGATTCTACGGACGGTTGCTATTTCCGCTACACACACGGTACCAATAGTGGTAAATGGCAGGGGGTTTGCAGAAGCAATAGCACAGAGACTACTTGTGACACTACTATCGCACTTACAGCTAATCAATGGGATCGCTATACTGTTGCAGTCAATGGAGCTGGTAATTCGGCTGACTTTATTATTAATGGTACAAGCAGGTGTCAGGTTACTACAAATATACCAACAGGCGCTGGCAGGGGTACTGGATTTGGTAGTGCGATAATTAAAAGTGCCGGCGGCACGGCTAGTGTGGCGGATCTTGACTACATTGAAGTCTATGCTGACTTTGCTACACCTCGCTAAAGATTGCAATTAACACTTAACTACTCCCAACATAATCAAAGTGTTTAGTATGTAGATGTATGTTATCCAAACAAGGAGTTATTATCATGAAAAATCACTTAATATTAAAATAAGACTAACCACAGCACTAAGTTGGCTAGTTGGAATGATTGTACTTGTTGCCATCATCACCCATTTAGAGAGTTATTTGCAGGGTGCCACCCTGCAAATTGTGTAAATAGAAGTGTTGTTGCAAAAAGTTCTATGGTTTAATATTTGAGGTTTTGGGCGATTAGGCGCCAATCGGCCTCGGTTAATGAGGAATTACTACTGATAATTAACCAGGTAGTATCACCTGTTACGCTTAGCAAAGTAGCACCAGCACTGGTTTTGCCCAGTACGTTGGTATATGGAGTGTTGGCGAGGTTTTTCGCATCTTTAAGTCCAGAGTTAAAGTGGTTAAAATCAAAGTCTTTAGGCTTGGCTTGCTCAGTAAAAGCTATATTATGATTAGCGCCGTCAGACACACCAAAAAGTAATATCCCGTCACTCAAATTAAATGAATTTTGATTGATAGTATAACCAACCGGCAGTTTGGATGGGTAGTAGATCTCATACAATGCTTTTTCGGAAATTGCCAAAGGTATAGGACTTTCAGATCGTCTGTGTTTAATGGTCCAAAACACAAAAATACTACCGACTATGATTAGTATAATAATTAATATTACCAACCACCGCAAAATTCGAGGCTTCAACACAGATCGCACATTTGACTCTTCAAGCATAACCTTAATTGTACTGTAGTAACTACCCAATTACCATTCAATTACCACCTAACTAAAACTAACTTTCCTCTAAATTACCACTAACTTACACCCGGAACCACTGTCACTTTTTTAACAAAAATCCTATCACATTATCTAGCCGATCGGCTAGATAATGTGATAGGATTTCTTTACTTTACTACTATTATTATTTAATACTATTTTTAAAAAAATAACAGCTTGTAAAAGCATTGAAAATAGTATGGTAATTTACGAATTTTGCTATAAATGTTAAGATAAACAACAGAGTTATGCTTATGAAACAAACAATGCAAGATCTGCTTCCAAATTTTTTTAATTATGAACCACTAGCTTTGCTAAAGACTAACAATAGTTACTTTGTGAAGGGCTTTTATTGTCTAGGAATAAAAATAGAAAGACCAGGAGCGTAAAATTATATGGGAGCAGGTCTTACCATTGCTGTATTGAACCAAAAAGGCGGAGTAGGGAAGACCACTACCACCGTTAACCTCGCATCATATCTATCAAGCCTAGGTAACACTGTCTTGGTGGTAGATGCAGACCCTCAAGGCAATGCTACTAGTGGTTTAGGTCTAGATAAAACCCAACTTGACTCAACATTGTGCGACGTACTAATTTCTGAGTTGGACCCGACTAAAGTAGTCCAAAGTACCAAAATAAAACATTTAGATATTTTACCTACAGATGCGCGACTTGCCAGTCTAGAGATCGATATTTCAAGCTTTGATGGCAGAGAAAGCCGACTAAAAAATTCGCTAAGTCTAGTAGCTAGTAAATATGATTATATTCTTATAGATTGTCCGCCAGCACTAGGGCTACTAACAATAAATGCTTTAGTGGCATCGGGTAAAGTTTTGATTCCTGTCCAAGCCGAGTACTATGCTCTAGAAGGCTTGAGCCAACTATTACAGGTTATGCAACAGGTCCAAAAACTTTATAACCCCAACCTAGAACTTCTGGGCGTAGTGGTGACAATGTTTGATAAGCGCAATGCGCTGTCGCAACAAGTTTATGATGAAGTGCGTAAACATTTTGGAGATAAGCTACTCGACACAATTATTCCAAGAAACGTACGCTTAGCAGAAGCACCAAGCTATGGCCAGCCAATAAATGAATACGATAAATGGAGCAAGGGCGCAAAAGCGTATAAAAAACTTGCTAAAGAAATAAGTACTAAATTGGCAGGAGAAATAAAGTGAATAAAAAAAGGGGCTTGGGAAAAGGCTTCGGTAGTTTACTTCCAGAAGATTTTGATAGCTCAGTTATGCTGGATCGGGGAGAACGAGTTCAAAAAGTATTAATAGACAGTATTGCCTCCGACCCCAACCAACCTCGCAAAAGCTTCGATAGCGATAGCATCGACGAACTGGCATTGTCTATTAAGCGCTACGGAATATTGCAACCCTTAGTTGTAACGGAAGTCAGCGGTAAATACACAATAATTGCCGGCGAGCGCAGGTATAAAGCAGCTAAAAAAGCTAATCTTACACATTTACCAGTGCTTGTTAGAACACTAGAAGATTTAGAAAAGCTAGAAATTGGCCTGATAGAAAACATGCAAAGAGTAGATTTGTCACCATTAGAACAAGCCTTATCCATAGCCAGGCTAAATGAGCAATTTAACGTAGCACTTCCCGAAATAGCTAACAGATTAGGAAAAGCTCATACTACAATCATCAATACTGTTAGGTTATTACAGCTACCTGACTTTGCAAGAAAAGCCTTAGAAGATAATAAAATATCAGAAGGTCACGCCAGAAGTGTTTTATCACTAAAAGAACATCTTAACCATCAAAAAACTTTGGTAGATAATATCATAAACAACGGATGGTCAGTCAGGCAGGCAGAAGCTTATGCAAAAAACGCAAAGCTTAATCCTAAAGCTGGGAACGTCAAAAAACTAGAAAAAACTGACAAAAACAGCAAGTATCAAAAGAATTTAGAAGATAAATACGGCGCTAAAGTTAAAATTAGTACCAAAAATAACGGGGGTAGCATAACCTTTAATTATTCTGCGAGTAAAGAATTTATTCAATTTCTAGACAGTCTTAGTAAAAACTAAAATAAAATCTAAAAAGATTTCCAGTTGTCAAACGGATAAATCCGTAGCACTAGCTCACCAATAATGTCCTGGGAGCGTATAGTTCCGATTGCCCTAGAATCTAGTGAATTGCCACGATTATCGCCCATTACAAATATTTCACCGTCCTTAACAGTCTCATCAATATTTCCATCAGTAATAGATATAGTATTTGACTGTGGGCCTAGTTTGTCTGGTATAAAACCATTTGGATTTTCTTTGTTATAGACAGTTACGCCACCATCTTTTATAACAATTCGCTCACCGGGCAGTGCAATAACGCGTTTTATTATCTGTTTTTCGGTTATATTACTACCGCTAAAGCGTCCAGTGTGCTCAAAAACTATAATGTCGTAACGGTCAGGAATGTAGTTATTGCCAGTTATGCGCGAAACTGTCTTCGGTAGCTTATTAATGATAAGTCTATCTTTATCGTGCAGAGTGTTTTGCATACTAGGCCCATCGACTTGATAAGTCCTGAAAACAAAGACAGAAAGCAAAATTGCCAAAAGCGGAGCCGATATAAGTATGATTATTGTAGATAAGTTTTCTTTAAACTTAGGGTTCATGCGGAAACTTTTTTTCGGAGGTTCTATAGGTGTATCATACTTAAAATTGCTAGAAGGTTGAGGGTTATTTTGGCTGTTATTATATTGTAGATTCATGCAACTTATAGAGTAACACACTATTTATTTTGTATATTTAGCGCGGGGTTTAGCTTTGGCTCAAAACCAAGTATACTTAGTATCTGTACCGCAATTATTTATGAATCATAATCAACGAAATCCAGACCCAAGAAATCGTAAAAAGCCCTCTATTGATGGAGTGAGCAGTCGCCCTGTCGCCAGGTTTAGCCAGGGTGCTGGTTTTGGCCCGGTTCAAAGCAACAGAGGCGATAGCCAGATTGATAACAGTAGCAATACCAATACTGTAGGCGATTTTAATAGACGTGATGGTTTTTATTCTTCTTCTCAACAACAAATCACCACTAATAGGCCTACAGAGACTTTTGTAATTGACCGCAAGGTGACTAAAAAACCTAAATTAAAAAAAGAAAAGCATAGTAGGAGCAAAAAAAACAAAAACCCGATGTCTCGTAAAAAGAAAATATTTATGACACTTGGGATTTTGATGACCATTGTCGTGCTGGTTATTGGATTCCTAGTCGTTAAGGGCTACATAACACTTAACAAAATCCTACCTGGAGGTGGCGGTGCGGCCGCCCTTCAAAAAAATGTTGACCCATCTCAGCTTAATGGAGAAGGTGATGGTAGGGTAAATATCTTGTTACTAGGTAGAGGTGGCGAAGGCCACGAAGGAGCTGATTTAACGGACACAATAATATTGGCGAGTATTGATCCAATCGCCAAAGAAGCCTCACTATTGAGCATACCAAGAGATTTGTATGTTCCTGTAAAGAACGCAGGCTCAATGAAAGTTAATGCTGCCTTTGCAACCGGTAAAAATAACTATCTTGCTACCCAAAGAATTATTTCTGACCAAACCGTAAAACAAGCTGAGCAGGCCGGGTTTGAACTGCTGGAAAACACTTTGGAAACAACCCTCGGTGTTCCGATACACTATCATTTGATGGTAGATTTTAGTGGTTTTGAGCAGGCAGTTAATACTGTAGGCGGTGTTACCATAAATGCTCCTGATTCAGTCAGTGAACATATGCGAATAAAAGGCCAAGATTACTTCCTTGACGTCAAACCAGGTTGGCAAGATATGAATGGTTTTAAAGCGCTGGCTTACTCTAGGTCTCGTTATACTAGTCCACGTGGCGACTTTGACCGATCAGAACGACAAAGAATAATAATCACCGCCTTAAAAGACAAAATCTTATCAGCAGGTACATTCAGCAACCCACAAAAAATCTCTGGTTTACTAGACACTTTTGGTAATCATCTGCAGACAAACTTCAGCATAGGTGACCTTCAGCGACTTTATGAGATAAGCAAAGAAATAGCCAGTGATAAGATTAGCTCAATTGGGCTTGCCGACCCGCCCAACAACTATGTGAAGACAGATAATATTGGTGGATTGTCTGTTGTAGTTCCAACAGCTGGGATAAGTGACTTTAAGCCGATTCAGTCATATATACGAAATTCGCTAAAAGACAGTTTTTTGAAAAACGAAAACGCTAGCGTAATGGTATTAAACGGTACAAACAAGCCAGGCCTAGCTACAGAAAAAGGCGAGGAGCTCAAATCGTTTGGCTATACAGTTGTAAAAGTAGACAACGCTCCTACTAGAGATTACCAAAAAACCATTGTTGTGGACCTGCGTGGTGGTAGTAAAAAATACACCCGTAATTATCTAGAAAAACGCTTTGGCGTTACAGCAGTTGGCTCAATTCCAGATAAGACTATTGTTCCAGACACGGCCGACTTTGTTATAATACTAGGCAATGATTAAGCATCTGCGCAATAGAAACGGGGGACTATAGTGGTTAAATCCGTTTTAAGAAAAGTTAAGCCCAAGCATGGTTTTGCGCACTTTTTTCATCTCGGCCTGGTGTCCGTTGTACCTTTTTTGGCATATATTTTCATTAGACTAGACTTTTTTGGACTAGCCGTTGCTGTTGTACTGCTTAGTAAATGGCGTATGTTAGCCGTTCAGCCTAGGCACTGGATTGCCCACATTCGTACTAATGCTGTTGATATTATCGTCAGTTTGTCGCTTATTTCCTTTATGATAGTGTCGACAGATTCACGGTGGCTACAACTTTTCTGGTTACTAATCTTTGAGGTGTGGTTATTAATAATCAAGCCACGTGCGTCAGTACTAATGGTTTCCACCCAAGCTTTAATTGCTCAATGTTTAGGGCTTGTTGCTATGTTTTTGGGGTACGAAACAGCACCAATCGCAGTTTATGTAATCTTCACTTTCATTATTTCGTATTTTGCCAGCCGACATTTCTTCAATGCCTACGAGGAAATTCACGGTATCCAATATTCCTACATGTGGGGCTTTTTTGCGTCGTCACTGGTATGGGTTTTGACTCACTGGTTATTATTTTACAAACTTGTTGCCCAGCCAGCAGTACTAATAACAGTTGTTGGTTATGGACTTGCAGGACTCTATTATCTTCATGAACACGACAAACTTACTATTCTGGTTCGCAGGCAAATAATTTTTGTGGTTTTTGCTTTAGTATTTGTAATGGTAGCCTTTGCTAACTGGGGCGAAGGAATAGTTAAATAAATTTTTCAGCAAATTCTCAGCTAAAAGGTATAAAATAATAGTTATGGAAGATAAATCAAAAATTGAGCTAGAGAAGTCTGAAAAGCCGGTTTTAGGTCCGCATTATGAACCAGAAAAACCTAAGAAAAACTCTAATAATAAACTAAATTCCAAG
>JAYUAP010000134.1:0-3215 GCA_043741255.1 Candidatus Saccharimonadota bacterium
ACTATAGTCTAAGAACTGAACAGAGTAAAACTGCGCTTGCAGGGGTTGTCATTTCAGGTTTTGGGATCTTAATGACGATCGTGTATACGCTCTTCCTGACCTTCTTCCACAAATAAAGGTTTCTGAGATATTCATTGAGATGAAAGTTATTAACTGACCTTACGAACTTTAATATTCTTTAGAGATGTCTCCCTGAGTCCTTCGACAAGCTCAGATGAACTCCGCGAAGGGTCTCTACGATAATCTCAGAGATTCTCACCTGCACTTGCGCCAGGTGCAAGTGTCGCCACCGCTCAGAATGACATTGCGTACGGTGAGTTATTTAAGTTGAAAGATGTAAGTCTGATAGGGCGGTAATTCGGCAACCGGCTTGTACCCAGCGAATGTTCCACCAAACTAGTAGCTGCAGTTGTATCCAGTAATGAAAGCGGGGAGAACTGGTGGAGCAACGTGAACGTCTCGGTGACTGGGAAGCAGATACTTTGGTTGGGCAGGCTTATCAAGGCGCCTTGGTGAGCAAGGTAGAACGCAAGTCGCGTTATACCTTGTTGTGGCCTGTTAAAAGACGACAGGCAGACCTGGTTCGTCATGCCACTATTTCATTACTGCTGCCATTTGTAGCTCAAGTTCATACCATCACCAGCGACAAAGGAGAGTTTGTTGCCTGCAAAAAGTGAGGATATCTTGGAGTTAGACGAGGTTTGGTCGTTTGTCTTCATCAAAACGGCAAAATATTGGTTGTGGACAGCCCTTTGTCGACGGACTCGCCAAATTCTAGCGTTTGTAATTGGAGATCGGAGCGCTGAAACCTATGCACGGTTATAGAAAAGATTCCAAACGCATATCGTCAATGTCAGACCTTTAGTGATTTTTGGGACGCCTACGAGAAAGTTTTCCCGAAAGAAACCCATCCGAGCGTTGGCAAGCAAGGAGGCGAAACCGGTCATATGGAACGCTGGAATTGCATCTTGCGTCAGAAGTTAGCCAGATATGTCCGTAAGACATTATCTTTTTCTAAAGCCGAGTATATGCATCGTCTTGTAACACGCTGACTCATGGTTGAGTACAACTTGGCTATTACTCATAATCATGTATTTTGAGCCACTACCCGAAATTATTTATGTTTGCAAGTAATATTCTAATAATTCGGGGTGATTTTGAAACCACTCGACTGTTTCTCGAAATCCCTGCTCGAAAGAAAAATCGGGTTGCCAGCCTACATTAAGCATACTGGTGTTATTTGCTTTCCAAATCGTGGTATCCCAGTCTCGCTTAGGCATTGATCCCCATTGTGGCTCAATAGAGAGATTGAAAACCACACAAGCTAAATTGACCACCTCGCGAAGAGAAGTTTGAATGCCTGTTCCTAGATTGTAAACATCTCCTCTCTTTTCGTTAGGCAGACTTGCCAATAGGAGATAAGCTTTCTCTATATCCTTTACATAAATAAAATCTCTTCCAATTTCAGGATCTACTAAAGGAGGCAACAATCCTTTTAATCCATAGAGGACAATGTTTGGAATAAGCCTGATTCGTTCCTCATAGGGGCCATAGGCAGAATAAAGTCTCAAAGTAGGAATATTGATGTTATAACGTTTGGCAGTATACCTACAAAAAAGAGTGGCAGATGCTTTGGTTACAGCATAATAACTGTTTGGATCAACCCAGTCTGTTTCCACAGGTGCATGGTCTTTAAAACCGTATTCAGAAGATGAACCTGTATTCACAAATACTTCGAAACCAGTATTCCTACAGGCTTCTACAAGCTTCACGGTACTTAAAAAATTTGTTTGGATGGCCAAGTTGAAATCGCTCTGCCAGGAATAAGCTCCGTAGGCAGCCAGATGAAAAATCCAGTCGGGTCGAATGGCAGCGACTCGAGCATGTAGAAATTCAGAGTCTAGAAAACTAAGGGTATGGATTCGAAGATGAGGAAGAATATCTTTAATGCGCCAATCATTATACTCAGGCCGTACAAACAGATTGACGTTATAGCCATCTTTTACCAACCGTCTAACCAGATTCGCCCCTACGAAGCCCGTACCACCCGTGACAATAACATTTTTGGCACTCATACTCATTACTTCGACTCTGCAGAAAAATAGTAGATGGCACAGCCAATTCTATTAATAATAGGAAAATGTTCTATAAGAGGCTCAAGGAATTTCATCAATCTAGCTAACCAATCTGGGCAAAACATAGGGACAAATCCGGCCCACTTTCTGTAGATAACCTTACCGCCTAGTCGGCTTACCCAGAGATCCAACGCGTGTGGGGCATATGATTTTTCCTGGTGCTCGACATGGTAAGTTGAGAATCTTTCATTATATTTTAGGCCAGGATTGTAACCATTCGGTTCAATTACCCAAATTATATCCGCCACTCGCAAAGCTTCCTGTATTGCTCTCTCAGGATTATCTAAATGATGCAAAACGGCCCTTAAGATCGCAATGTCAAAACTCTTCGTCTCGAAAGGTAATTCATAGGCACTATTAATTATGTAACAAATATTTCGGCCAATTGATTTTTCGTAAGCTATCCCTACAGCTTTATCGGCCACATCACCTGCAACTATACATCTTGGTTCTCCAAATATGTCGAGTTCAATAGTGTGGGTGCCATCGCCACAACCGATATCCAAGATATTTTTTGCCATTATTGCTAAAGACTCAAGTGTTACATCCGTCATTCTTCGACCAGCATACTTGCTGCTCAAAGATATATTAGTTGTATAGTAGTAGCCTTGGTTTTCAGCTACATCTTCATTGAAAATGTTTTTCATCCTGTTTTTTTATTTCTTACTATTTTGGTTTTTGGGCGATGATATAGAGGTTTCCAAGCGGTAGAGTTAAATGCACTTTACCCAAGAACGTGCTACTGACAAAATCCAATATTTTCTGCTTAATCGCCTTGGGCATTGGAAATAATCTTAGGAGACTATATAGGCGAATAATATTCCACGCAGGTCCGACTTCCAGAACATGGAGCCCATGGTTTTCAAAAAGTCGTTTAATCGTTTTTGGATTGTATAGGTAGGTATGTTCAATATCAATGATGGGACTTTTTTCTTTGAGAATTCGTGAGGACATGGCATCCACATTATGATTCAAGCAGAGAATAACTCCACCTGATTGAAGTAATTTGACACATTCTTCCAGCAATATATTCGGCTCTGAAATATGATCAAATGTTTGAAACATACAAATAGCGCTGAA
>JAYUAP010000135.1:0-3214 GCA_043741255.1 Candidatus Saccharimonadota bacterium
TTCGCAGTTTCACAGTATAGATTTGTTTATACTTAGACATGCATGGCTTAATCTTTGAGACAAGCGTATGCTACTGGCAGAATCAACCAGGTTGCTATATCTAATGGGTGTGATCTGTTACGGATCAATTGTTTTATGGAACGGTAGACGGGACAAGTTTATGATTGCTCATACACTTCATCCATATCTGTGTTTTTTTACAATTTCCCTTTTTCGTAGATTATAGTCAATACTAGTCGTAGTCTAATCGGTATGATTAGACGTTTCGAATGATACACGTTACTTTTTGTTTTCACAGAAGTTATGTATATCATTATTTTAATTTTATGCCTAGGGTCTGTTTCAAGCATTCACTCAGTGAAGATATGATGTGTGCGATGTCAGCGGTGATGTTCCGCATCCGTTTGCAACCTAAGATTTGTGTTATTAATGTGAATGAACAATTACGTTGATCGTAGTTGTGTTCGACATTATACTTCATCTGTAGTCTCATATTTCTCTGGTGGGTTGTTGGTCTGTCATTGTTATAAATCAAGAAGATAAATAACAATTCTTTCAGTTCCGTTTGTGGGATATTGTTTTTTGTGATGCGTTTCTTACGTGCGATCACGCATTAGTTGGATGGGTTGCTTACATATATCTAATCGATATAGTAGGATTTGGTTTGGTTGTGTGCTTTCTTCGTACACTTCTTTCTTTCAGATGCTATAAGCGTGTGGAAGGTGAAGAAGTGACTTAGGTGGGCAAAGTCTGGGCGATGTAGCATCGCCGCTTAAACGCTACAGTGAATGTTTACACAATCACGTAGTAATGCTTCTGGGGGTATCTCTGTTTTGGAGTGTACGTACTCGTCATCAGACAATGAGATATGATGTCTTCATTGTCGTCGTGGTACTATACTCCATTACATTGATTGGTTGCGTGTCTTAACTGACTTCTCAATAACTACGTCACTAACTACGTCATTGCTATTACTAATCTATTTTCTCATATTCTTTTCTAATTTGTGATAATAAACAACGGAAGACGTTTAATTTCCGTGATTTATCGAAAAAATCAGACAGATGACGAGACATGCATATTGCTGTTGCTTTTTTTAGTTTTTTTGACGTGATGTGAACAATATACAGTGCATTAACAACATTTGCAATGATTTGTGCGTGCAAAAGTTAAAATTATGTCGACGATGCTGTCAGGTGCCGCAAATGCATGGCGAAGAGTAGTTTTAAAGGTGACTTTTAATATAATAAAATCTCAAAAACGTTCAAGTGCTTTCGGAAATTTAGACTAAATAAAAATTTTTTTTTTTTCAAAAAAGAAAGCCGTGTGTGGGGAATTACCTTCTAAGTTTTTGGTCCATGATAGCAAATTGTCTGAAGAATATTGTAGCAAATTTTTGTGTGGGTTGCTTTCGTACTCCTCCTCCTATGATAAAAACCGTATTAAATTAAGGGTAAAATAGGGGTAGAAACGTGATTTAAAAGTAAATCAAAAGGAAAAATATCAAAAAAAGTCGGGGAGAAAAAAAAAACACAAGGCCCTGACAGGAAAACCTTCCCCCCACACCCAGGTACCATATAGGATACTCGAGGAAGAATCCCCCACACGCAGGACCCCACACAGCCCACACACCATAAAATCACACCACACACAAAATACGCCGCATAAAAAGTCCGCAAACACTCACACACCCCCTCCCCCACACGACCCCATACACACAAAAAAATACGCGCACAACTTTCCGCCTCAGAAAAACCCCCCACACGGCCAAAAGCGAAAATACCCCACACAGAGCCCCCCACACAGAGGACCCCTCGAGAAATTCCGCCACACTCACAAATTACCCCACACAGCACCCCACACAGGGTCCACAAGTCAAAAATCACCATCCACACACAGAACACCTCCGTTATACAGCGTCCTTGATATACAGTAGGTACAGACCTACAGAATTCGGTATGAAGGTACACAGTTTGGTGGTGATGTACAAGATTAGGTGTAGATGTACACAATTAGGAATTAATGTACAGAATATGGTATGATGTACATAATTTGGTATGGACGTAGATGCAGTTTCAGTATAATAAATTATAATAAATTATTCCGTAAAAAATCGCTAAGTGCTTTCGGACTATTAGACTATAATTCAATAAAGTTGGTATAATCACCAAGTGCTTGCGGAATATTCGACTAAAAATTAAATAAAGTTGCAATAATGGCCAAGTGCTTCCGGACTATTAGACTAAATGTCAAGTGATTTCGGAAACGTCGACTAAAAAATTAACGCATTTTGGAAAATATCGTCAAGTGCTTTCGGACAATTAGACTAAAAATTCAATCATGCTAAATCGCTCAGTACATGAAGACTTGTAGACTAAATATTATACGGTCATAGGTCATAGGTCATAGGTCATTTTGGAAATAATCTCTGAGTACTTTCGGAATGTTATACTACGTATTATACGGTCATAGGTCATAGGTCATGCTGGAAATCTCTGAGTACTTTCGGACTATTAGACTAAACTAGGAGACCGTGGGTGGGTGAAATTCTACATATAAGGGCTACTCGATTTTCTCTAAGTACTTTTCACTATCTATTTAGTTCTTACCTTGGTCGCCTTCAAAGGTTAAGCCCCAACACTTAATACTTGCGTATAAGTGTTGGGGCTGGGTTGGTTGGGGTTGGGTTGAGGTTGGTTGAGGTTGGTCGGGGGTGTTGGGGGTGTGCGCGGCCGTCATTATATTCTAATGCTGCCCGCGCTTTTTTGCGGTTTATCACAAATCGCAGAACAAGGGCTTAACCTCAGTGAATCGTAGGACAAGCCTACTCTCGCACTTACAGTACCCCGTTCTATCAAAGTCGTCTACAGAGGATTTATCGTTCTCAGTGCCCGAAATGCGATTGAGTATGGTGTTGGACTAGAAGCCTATGGCTACGCGTGAACACAAAGAACAGAGTATATCATTGCTTTCCAGCATGGATTCTGACTTAGAGGCGTTCAGCCATTATCCTACAGATGGTAGCTTCGGGGCACTGATTGTTCAATCAACCCCATAAACCAATTGTCTGAACCAACGGTTCCTCTCGTACTAAGTTGGATTACTGTCGCAATAACGTTTCATCAGTAGGGTAAAACTAACCTGTCTCACGACGGTCTAAACCCAGCTCACGTTCCCTGTTAGTGGGTGAACAATCCTACACTTGGTGACTTCT
>JAYUAP010000136.1:0-3213 GCA_043741255.1 Candidatus Saccharimonadota bacterium
CCATGTTCCATATCAGAAACTGTGCTACGCGCCAGCACAGAATCAAGGTTAACTTGTTCTGGATTTATGCTTCCATCAAAAAAGTCTATCGCCATATTAAAAACATTATCTTGACTTTATATCAAATATGCAAGCATAAGCGTTTTCAAACGGCTTTCAAACGAGTCCTATCATTTAGGTGGACAGTTATTTCGTCTAATGAATTTTTATTAAAAGGTACTTCTTTTTTTGCCAGGGCATGTGTTAGCTGTATGTGATTTAGCAAATCAGCAGCTCTTCGCAAGGGTGAAGTTACATGAGTATAAAGTATACCGGAGTCAAAGCCGGCTATACCATGATGTGGCAGTAGGTCAGGAGTGTAGTTGGCATAAATTGGATTGCCCTCAATGTAATCTTCGTCGTCATTTCTTTGTTTTCCATCCGGGAACTCACGATAAATTATCGGCACATAATTCTGGTTGGCCCACTGGGCAAAGGCCATATTAGCTAGCACCATAAATGTTCCAACCATCCGGATGCTGTGTCGCCGGATATTGCCAGGGCTACTGTCAGGGTTAATTGCCCGTCTTTTTAGACCCCTTTCAGCTCTAAACTTTTCCAAAAAATCTACAAAAGGCGCTGGGTGGTCTGGCTTAGTCATTTCTAACAGACATTGCCTGCCAAAGCCTTTGTAGTCCATAGTTGCTACTTTAACATTGGCCGAGAATATTTCTACGTCACCTTGTTGCTCGAGCGTTTTTGTAAATTTTTGACGTATAACTGTAGCATGGTTATAGCCGTTTTTCAGTTGAAGTCTATCAACACATTCATTGGGGAGTATAGCTCTTGTTACCTTGTCTCTATAGTAGCGGTTATGTCGTTTTCTGATTGCTTCATCCACTAGCTCATTATTCCCGGCTAATTGGCCACCGTCGGCGATAGCTGATTCTACTAAAAAACCGCCATTTTTCAGGCGGTCTATACGTATGGCGTCATCGACTTCGTGCGGGTTGCGGTCATCGACCGCAAAAAACGGTAATCGGTATGTTGTTAAATCTATTATTTCTGCAGACTGAGTTGTTGTAGTGGGCGATATTAATTCGCCATAGTGTGGAATTTCTATAACCGTTTCTGGAATATACACTAACTATATTAAAACCTTTATGCTAATATTTTTGCAAGTTATTACTATAAAATATAATGGAATACTTGACTGTATATGGTATAATAAGAGTAATGCACAATAGTACAAAAGATTTTGTGCCAACAAAATCTCAAAATCCAGAATATGGTCCGCTTAAAAGAGTCTATGACCCATCTAAACAAATACAAAATTCGGCTATTCAATTTGAAGTACAGAGAGTTGAAGCAGATTTTGATTTAGTCAGCAAACCACCACTCCCTAGTTTTTTGCCTATAATAGAAAAAAGCCGAGACTAAATAACTTTAGTTTTTGCAGATGATTTTGGCCAAAATTTAGGTATCAGTTTGGACGCAATCGCGGTTGCAATAAACGTTATGCCCACTACTAAACTAGCTGTTTGAAGACGCTGAGTTAGTACGTCTAGCAGTGTTAGGGCAAAATCTTTATCTATGGCGCTGATATTATCGGCAGAAATCAGACTGGGCGTCTGCAAAAGTCCGGCAAAAATTAGCAAAACTACTCCAGCACTAATTAGAATTCTACGCAGTGTTTTTAAATGGTGAGTTGAAATCCAGATGCTTAATCCCAAAAATATTAATGCAACGATGATGACCGCAATTGAAAAGGTCTGAAATAATTTATAAAATTTCCGTGCTTGTTCAAAAGACCCGCCATCTAGGTTGACCACTGCTTTGCCGTCTTCTATCAGAAGCTTGTCGCTGATAGGTTGCAACTGAGTGCTGGCTAGTAATTTTGTAGCACCATTGATTGTGGGGCTAAAGTCGATAGTAAGGCTTTGGTTATCTGATTTTAGTTGATTTACGAATTTAGAGTGTATGGTTTGGTTAGTGGCCACCCATAGGTTGGCAAATTCTGGGTTAGTTAAGGCCTTTTTAGCAGAATCATTTATTACACTGCGCAGTTTTTGGTTCAGCTGAGTGTCGCTTAAGCCGGCTATTTCTTCTGGTTTTAGCAGTTTAGGCGCGGCTTCATCTATTGGAGTATTTTCTACCAACGCAGAGGTAATTTTGTCAGCTGTGAAGTTTATGACCTCGGGCCTGACAGCTAGGGGTGCAACAGTGTTAACGTAGGTGTTAGTGTCGGTTAAAGTCCGGTTTAACCAAATGGTTAATAAGCTAGCAAAAATTAAAATAACTGCGATGAAGCCAAAAAACGAGGCTATCGGGGTTCTAGCATAGTGATGTTGTTTTGGTGTTTTTCTCTCAATTGTTTTTGCCATAAAGGTAGTTTAAGCATAAACATTATTAATAACAACGTTTATTAAATTAGATCTAGCTGTTTTCTACTTTAGAAAGTTGGTGCAGAACCTTTAGATAAATCGCAAAATCCTCTGGCTTAACATGAGAATAGATTGATTTACGTAGTTCATCACGGAGGTCTTTTTCAATCTCGGTGCATTTTGGAGAAAATTTTTGATTTATCCTAATAAATTTAGCTCGGCTGTCGGTAGTGTCGCTAACTCTATCTAAAATGCCTTTGGATTCTAGCAAGTTAACAGTGTTAGTCAGGTAGGACATGGTGGTGTCTAGTTTTTCTGTAAGTTCTGTAAGCCTAATTCCTTCGCTACCAGCGTCATGGACAGTACCAATAATAAGCCACTGCATTTTGGTTATGCCAAATTTCTTCAAAATATTGTCAGAATGCTTTTGCAGATTGCGATGGGTAGTAGCTTGCAAAACACCAGCCTGATATGTGGTAATCTTTTTCAACTTGCCCCTATCTAGCACATTATTTGTTGACTTATTCATTGTAACCTAATATTATCAAATTATATTTACTTTGTAAAGTAAATAAACTATATTAAAACTAATTCCAATGGGGGAATAAATGCAAGATACTAATAGTAAAAAAGGAATAATGATTGCTACGCTGGTCGTGGGTCTTTTATTAGGGGCTGGTACTGGCTTTGCACTCGGTAACAACAAAGACAACTCTAAAAACCAAGCAAGTATGCAAAAATCTGTTGCTACAACAGACACAAAGGCTTCTGGCCTAAGGACTGTTTTAAATAGTTTAGAAGCGCAACATGTTGACCTAGCATCAGCAGCAACTCGTGCCGGCTTTGATGG
>JAYUAP010000137.1:0-3211 GCA_043741255.1 Candidatus Saccharimonadota bacterium
AGAATCTCGTAAGATTGCCCTGAGTCTAAAAGAAGTTAAAAAACCTAAAAAATAAGATTAATCTAAAATGGTAGGAGGCCGAAAATCATGTCTAGAACAATCAGCATCGAAGATGGTATTACAGTCGGCTCTCTTGCCGAAGAACTAGACATACCTGTATCAAAACTGGTTGGTGAGTTATTTAAAAATGGCATCATGGCCACTGTTAATGAACGGATTGACTTTGATACCGCTACAATCATCATCCAGGAGTTAGAACTAGAAGATGTTGTACTAGAAAAGAAAGCTACTGAAGCAGTAGTAAAGCGTACAAAAAAAATCTCAACTTCTGGAGAATCCAGACCACCTGTAGTCGCTGTTATGGGCCATGTAGACCACGGTAAAACGTCACTACTAGACGCAATTTGTGGCACAACCCATGTTAAGGGTGAAGCCGGTGGCATAACTCAACACATATCTGCCTATCAGGTTGAAAAATCTGGTCGCAGTATTACTTTTCTAGATACTCCTGGCCATGAAGCCTTTGCAGCCATACGTGAACACGGAGCATTCCTAACAGATTTAGTCGTGATTGTTGTAGCCGCTGATGATGGTATTAAACCTCAGACTGTAGAAGCAATCAGATTCGCCAACAAGGCTGGGGTCAAAATAATTGTAGCTATCAATAAAATCGACAAGACAGGGGCTGATTCTAATCGAGTAAAGCAACAATTATCTGAACATAACTTACTGATAGAAGAATGGGGCGGGGACGTAGTAGTCGTAGAAGTATCTGCCAAAGAAAAAACTGGTATAGATAAACTACTAGATATGATTTTGCTTGTATCAGATGTAGAAGAACTAAAGGCTGAAGTTAATATCCCAGCCTCTGGGTTAATTATTGAAGCCCATATGGAAAAAGGACGTGGGTCAGTAGCGGTTGCCTTAGTAGAATCTGGCACACTACGCAAAGGTGACTTCGTTGTGGCTGGTACAACATATGCCAAGCTAAGAAATTTGGAAACCCCAGGTGGTAAACCAATAGATTTAGCCAAGCCATCTACCCCAGTAATTATGACCGGATTTAAGACGTTACCAGAATTTGGTAACGAATTTCATGTTGTAAATAGTGAGAAAGAAGCTAGAGCGATTTCATCACAAAACGAGCTATCAGCCTCGGCTGATTTGTCCAAAGCCATTATCGGTAGCAACGAACTGATTAGAATAATAAACCGTAAGTCAGAATTGACTGAGCTGAACGTGCTTATCAAAGCTGATGTACAAGGCTCGTTGACATCCGTTATAGACAGTCTAAAATCACTTAACACTGAGGAAGTGGCAGTTAGAATTGTGGGTTCCGGGGTAGGTATAATAACCGAAAAAGACTTACACATGGCTACCACTAGTGGTGCGATAATCTATGGATTTAATATTTCTGCACCGTCTAACATCAAACAAATGGCCAGTAGAGATAAGGTCAGTTTACGCATGTTTAAAGTCATATATGAGTTAATAGATGATGCGCGTGAAGAACTAAGTAAACTGTTAGCTCCAACCGTAACCAGAAAAGATTTAGGCAGACTTATCGTACGTGGTGTATTTAAGATTACAAAAACCGAAGTTATTTGTGGCGGGGAAGTCACGAAGGGTAAGTTAACTGCCCCTTCGCTTGCTACAGTATTAAGAGATGGTGAAGTAGTAGCAGAGATTGAAGTTCTGGGACTAAAACGTGGTCCACAAGAAGCCAAAGAAGTCCTAGAAGGTGAAATGTGTGGGATGAACTTCAAATCAACATCTAGAGTTGATTTGAAAGAGGGTGACCATATTGAACTTTATACTCAAGAAGTCTCAGAGAGAAGCCTCTAACGCTTTATACAAGGTAGCTAAGCTATGAATAATGACAAATTCCCAAAGTTGTCAGCATCGGAAGACGATGAAGATGATATCGGGTCAATAATTAAGCGTTCATCGCCTGAGCCTTTTGATTTTAGGAGTCTTATATCAGAAGCTACCGTTTTTACTCGTCACGAAGACGAAGACGAAGATGAAGAAGAAGAGACCACAGAAGATAAAAAAAAGAAAAAGTTTGCGCAACTACTTAAAAAAATTTTCCCGAAGAGCATTGATGAAGAGCCAGCATTAAGTGTAGAACCCCAATCTGCAGAAGAATTATCCAATCCAATGGTACCTAATTTAGAGTACGAATTTAGCGAGATTAATAGTCCACCAGCCTATGAATCTGAAGCAGACAAGCAAACCTTACCAGAAATAGAACATGAAGACAAGCCGGAAGTGCCACTAGAAAGCCAAATAACTGAGATAAATATAGAACAATTTAGACCTATTCAGCCGGTCGAAATCCCAGCACCGATTACAGCTCCACCAATTATTGCAGAAAGTTTTAACTATCCGGCGCCTATTTCTTCTCATCAAGAACTTTCAGCACCAGTTAGCAAAGAAACGCAAATAGTTGAAAAGCAAAAACCAGCTGGCGCTCTACTAGCATTTTTGGCATCAGAGTTTTTAAGCCGGCGCCGAGATAAGAAATTAGAAAAATCATTAAAAAAACAATCCAAAGAAATTAATAATCGGATTGAAGGCATAAAATCAGCCAATGCGGCGACTTCACTCGAATCACTGAGCTCTATTTTAAGGCGCTCAAACTACTCTAAGGAAAGTATTCAAAATAACAGCCAGACATCTGTTATTCACGAAAAACTTGATACGCAGAACAATAATAATCCCACAGAAATTAACAATAATCTGATTAAAAATATTGAGTCTATAGAACAAAAACCAGCCAAGCTTTCCAGAGATTTTATGGTAGAAACTAGTAAAGAGTTAAAAAAGGATGAAAAACAGTGTAGAAAGGCGAGTCCACAAGGCGGTAGCTCCAGAGGTATCTCACATTTTGTTACGCAGGTTTTAAAACTTGGAAAAACTCAGAGCTCCCCAGAAACAACTAAAATTCACCAACCACCATTACTTCAGAACAACGATTACAAAAAGTCTATTCAGCTAGGTGCTGGTACGGCAATATTAATACTGATTGCCTTCATCATTATCTACACAACACAATAACAACTAAAACATTATTGACTTTTTAACACTCTTATGCTAAAATACGTACAGAAATAATTCAAAATAACCATGACTACAAATACAAAATTATTACCAATAAATCCCTCATCTGCTGAAGCACCTTCTGCTACTTATAAACTCCAAAATCCTG
>JAYUAP010000138.1:0-1185 GCA_043741255.1 Candidatus Saccharimonadota bacterium
ATGGGGAAGAATTGTATCCAAGAAAAAGCATGCGACCGCCAAGAAGGAAAACCGACTTGAAAAGCATGGATATTTTGCTACGAAGGGTAAATTCGGATTTGTCAAGAAATCTGTAAAGAAGAGTAAAAAAAATAGAGGAAAAACCGCCAAACGTTCGCGCAAATAAGTAAAATAAAAATCATACAAGTATAATAATTTTACACAATAAATTATTATATAATATTTTTCAGTTTTACACCTTTTCATAAAATTGATTCGTGATTTTATCTTCTCTTGTTTTATCACATATACTATAACAACAATAAACAACATGTCATCTTCCGCATCATCTTCCGCATCATCTTCCGCAAACACAATCGTTGCACAAGATACGACTTGTTGCCCGATTTGTATTGAGAAATTTAATAAAATGAAAAGAGCACATGTAAAGTGTGATTTTTGTGAGTTTTCAGCATGTAGAGAGTGTAGCAAACGATACTTAGTCGACAGTAATGAAAACGCCCATTGTATGAACTGCCGTAAACAGTGGGATTTAAAGACTCTTGTAAAAAATTTTGACCGCACTTTTATTGATACTGCTTATCGCAGACATCGTGAAGATGTCCTTATAGACCGCGAGCGTGGTTTAATGGTAACTACTCAGCCAATCGTTGAGAATATTATCAAAGCTGAATCCGTAGACAAGGAAATCGTTCAGTTATATGAGAATATTTCGAAAATGCGTACAGATATAATTACTTTACTTGGTGTTAAAAACACCTTACTCAGCAGAGACCAAAGTAAATTAAATCAAGAAAAACGTCAATTCATCCGAAAATGTACACATAATGATTGTAAAGGGTTTCTTTCGAGCCAGTGGAAGTGTGGTATTTGCGAGATGTGGACTTGCCCTGATTGTTGCGAGGTCAAAGGTCCTACCAAAGAAACCGAACATACCTGTAACCCAGATACTCTTGCTACTTCTCAGTTATTGAAGCAGGATACCAAACTGTGCCCACAGTGTGCTACTGGTATATTTAAAATTAACGGGTGTTTTGCAAAAGATACTCCTATATTATTATGGGATGGAAGTATAAAAATGTCCCAAAATATTAATATTGGAGATACTTTAATCGGTGATGATGGAAATAAAAGAATAGTTCAAAATGTATTTTCAGGGGAAGATGAGTTATATGAAATTCAACA
>JAYUAP010000139.1:0-1177 GCA_043741255.1 Candidatus Saccharimonadota bacterium
GAGCGAATTTGAGCAGGAGCCCCAAATCTTCCAAAATGTTTTACGAGACACTTTGTTGCAGACATTGCTGTTGCATCAGGTGTGTGAAAGAGTTCTACCCAACGAGTAAAAGTGTCTATGATGGTGAGTATGTACCCACCATCAGGAAAAGGCCCAATGAAGTCAATGTTTAGACATTGCATTGGTTCGTATGTGGAAGTGGTAAATGGATGAGAATGATTTGGAAATTTAACCGCACTGAGTTTTTGACAAACAGGGCAATTTTTCACAAAATTTTTTACATGTTGACGCATGTGAAGCCAATTAAGACCAGAATTGAGAAGACGTTGAATAGTCGATTGTACACCCATGTGTCCCACTATACCATTGTGATGAGAAGTAATATTATCACGCTGTTCTTTTGTAAGTTTGAACGTTTCAAGAATAGAAGCTGAGATATTTATCAGAGGAGCGACCACTGAAGGTGTCTCAAGCTGCTTATCTTCACATAAACGAGACATGGAATCAGCAATAATATTTTTTGAACCAGCTATAAAGCGAAGATTGTAGTCTAACTCAGAGAGAGCAAGAGACCAACGCTGAATAACCACATTAGTTGATTCTTTGAGTTGAAGCAGATTACGGTGATCTGTAAGGATAGTGAACGTACGATTACTGAGAAGAAATTCGAGGTTCTTACAACAGTAGAAGATAGCATATGCCTCCTTCTGAATCGTAGCCCATTTGAGTTGTGTACCAATGAAGGCTTTACTGAGAAAAGCGATGGGTCTTTCGACTCCATCTACTGTTTGATAAAGATAACCACCACAACCATAGTCTGATGCATCAGTACATAAAGTGATAGGGTCAGAGTCGTTTAAAAAGTACAGCGTAGGAATAGTGCGTACACTTTCCTTAGTATCCAGAAAAGCTTGAACACTTTGAGGAGTCCACTCTACTTTTTTAGTTTTGTGATAGTTTGTCAAAAGAGAATGAAGTGGTTTTACCAAAACCGATGAGTTTCGTATGAAATCTCGAAAATAATTGACAAATCCTAGAAAACTCTTCAGTTGTTTGAAGAAGATAGGTTGTGGGAAATCGAGGAGGCTTTGTATTCTCTTCCGAGACATCTTTAATCCTTCACTACTGATAATTTTTCCAACCCATTCTACCTCGAGAAATCCAAAAAAACATTTTG
>JAYUAP010000140.1:0-1165 GCA_043741255.1 Candidatus Saccharimonadota bacterium
CTTTCCAATCTTCGCTTACGTGTTGTAATACCGCGAAAATATTGGTCCACGATCCTATTTTTGACTCGTAGAACCCTGGTTCACCGTATGATTTCTCATTATCACCCGTTTCACTTGGTTTCATTAGCATAAATGCATGCTTACGATACATTGGTTCTTCTTGTCCTATGGCCACCAAGTACGGGAACACTACTGCACTATTGAGCCATAGTTGTGCAGTCATATATATTTTCATTAACATAATTGGTTTTCCATAATACAAATCTGCATTTAGTAGATTTTTATTAGCTTTGTCCTCAATATTAGTCCAATTGAAAGCAAAGAACGCTTCTTCACCACGAATATTTAAACCCAATATTCCTTCAATTTTGAAATCAGGATAACCATTATCATTCATACCAAATAGTCTTTGTACATGAATTTTCGTTGCAGTATTTTGAATTTTATCGTTTACCACAATCTGTTCTTCTACAACAGAGTCTTCTTCATCATACATATACATGGGTTCTAATGCTTTTTTATCATCAGTGTATACTTTTGTTTCAAAGTATGTTCTATAATACGGCCTCTCTTCTATATGATAAAAGTCAATTTGAATATTGGATTCTAGACCTTGGATCTCATTTCTGGTCCATGTTCTGTATCTTCAGATTCCGGAATCTGGGTCTTAGATTCTGGCTCAGGTTCTGCTGTCTCAATATTAATTGAAGACGTGCCAAAGCACGTGGGGCCGAACTTAGTTTTTGCAGACCAGAGAGGCCGACCTGCCCGGCTTGCAAAGCATCCGGCCTTCGGCCTCCTGCTTTCGCCAGCCGACAACCCCGGCCAGACCTAGTTTTGATTTGACCCCTCCGGTTGATTTTGTGACAGACAGACAGACAGACTGTGACAGACAGACAGACAGACAGACAGACGAATTAAAGGTGTTCTGGGCCTTCAATAGTATTTAAAAAAATTAAAAACTAAGTTCGGGATTAAACTATTAACGGCTATATTCCAGATTGTCGGTCCATGGATCATACGTTCTTACATTACATACAAATTACATCCTGAAGTACAACATTTTAACGCCATAACTTAGATATTCGTATCCTATAACATGAACCGGTATCAGGTAAGCTCATGTTACACTGACGTAACCCACAAGCTTTTTTGACTTTTGGAA
>JAYUAP010000141.1:0-1161 GCA_043741255.1 Candidatus Saccharimonadota bacterium
ACATTTATCAAACTCAATAGAGAAATTTTGACCGGCTGGTGGAAAACCGTATAAATTTCCAATTGCCTGGATACACATCCCTTTGGGTACATTGTAACCTTGTGGAGTCTTAATGTACACAGGATAATCAGGATTAGCTCGAGTAACTAGATATGCCCCTTCAAGATCTCCCCCTTTCATGTCTAATTTATATTTGGCTGCAATGGTGATACAAATCTTTATAGAACATGCTGTAACGTTTCCGCAGTATACTGCATTGGGGTCAAAATCAATATCAGGTATCATTAAATCTCCCCGACCGACCAACCGAGCTTTCTTGGTGCCGTCGGTCTTGATATTGAATATCCACATCATTGGTACCTGATGTTGTCCATTATATGGAACTATCTGTAAGCATAGATTTTTCTCAAATTTTGTCAATTCTTTATCAATCGCAGCAGCCCATTCGGCTTTGCGCATTGCTTTATAATAATTTTGAGGGACGTTGGGGTCGTAGACCGCTTTAAGTTTGTAAAAATGTTGTGTTTCGCACATTATTAATGGATATTCATTGTTGCGGACTTGAAATTGGTACCAGTACATTGGTGATCCATTTTCATCGTCATAGGGTTGATTGTATGTATTAATATTTTCTTCAGTAGTGTCATCAATATCTGAAGGTAAAGTTGTACTTTGGTTTTCAAGTTGTGTGAAGATGGAACGCTCAGGTAGAATAGGAGTGTGGACGTCAGACTCATCCGGTAGATCAGGTGTAGCGTGCGGTCCTTGCAAAGGTACCGGTGCGTTGACTCTGTCTAAAAACGGAATGTAGTGATCAGTGTTAACAAACTCTCTATCATATGGCTCTTCATCCTCAGTATACACACTGAAATTGATTGTAGGATCGAATATGACATCTTTACTCTCTTTATGTTTCATATATTGATTGTGTTTTGATACAGGTATTACAATATAGTTGGGATACATGAGTGATGTATTAGCATAGCCCACGAAATGTGCTTTGTATGCACGAGGAGCACCGACCTTGGTCCTCTCTTTCAAAGGGATGAATACATAACAAGATGCCCAGAATGGTTGTAAATATTTTAAATTAACCGGTTGTCCCGTAATTTTCATATACGGAGATGTACCAATAGCTGTGCTGAAATTATATGAATTTGT
>JAYUAP010000142.1:0-7315 GCA_043741255.1 Candidatus Saccharimonadota bacterium
CTGCCAGAACAGGTATGGTAGCCATAACTTCTAATACTCTCAATGTGATTGATGTTTGGTCAGCTATAGATGAGCAGGGCAAGGTAAAACCAGAGTTTATTCGTGGTAATGTCCAGGCATTCTCAGATAATCTCCTTTGGTGGGCCAAAGCCACAAAAACCGCCCGATAAAGTTGATACTATTAAAAAAAGCGGCAATAATACCTCTTTAATTTTCAATGGTGGCAGTGGTTGGGTCGAATTGGAACCAAATCAAACTACAACTGATAGCTATGCATCATATCGTTACGTCAGTCCGACAGTTAACAAAGGTTACAACTTGAGTCTTTGGTATTTA
Source organism: Candidatus Saccharimonadota bacterium (assembly GCA_043741255.1). Lineage (GTDB taxonomy): Bacteria > Patescibacteriota > Saccharimonadia > Saccharimonadales > 2-12-FULL-41-12 > JALHOM01. The sequence goes on from JAYUAP010000142.1 coordinate 337, forward strand.
ACCAGGTAGGACAGAAGCAACATCCTTTGAACTTACCTTAGCTGATCTGGCGGAGTGGTTTATAGCTAATCCTACCAACACTTGGCAACAAGAATTACGACAAGCCACAAGTACTATATACGAACAGCCTTACAGATACTAGATGTAACAGCTATGTATAACGTGCCTTGTTTTGAACTTGCACGGAGTAAGGAGCTATTTAACTAAAATCGTAGATGACTATGCTCTTATCAGAGCGTTCCATTGCAGCAAGATTTTCTGCTGGATTTGCACCAGATAACATGCCGATCATGCCCGCACCCATTGCTACACTAGCAACTTCTTCGTCAGTAGGGATTTGGAGTTCGTTGAAGCAAGCCTCAATATGACGCGGAGCATCTTCCCATCCTTCTGTTAGCGAGTGAACCACCAAAGCGTGGAAGACTTTACTATCAGTATTCTTTGAAAGTATTTCACCCATTCGAATAGGGCCGGTCTTAGCAAGTTCAGGCCAGAAGTTATAGGCTATATTACCAGCTAAACCAGCGTCGTTATGACCCTCGCTATTAACTGCAAAGGCAACATGTCGTTCTGGACCAGTAATTACATCACCAACTTTTCTACTAACAATCATAGTAACTCCTTAAAACTTGTGGTTATTATAACACAGGTTAATGTTATATGCAAGTATTTTGCTGTGTCGCACAAATGTTTGTTGCAAGAAATGTTTAACTGTAGTCAGATTTCATGGTGGGGGCGCCTGGACTTGAACCAGGGACCAATCGGTTATGAGCCGACTGCTCTAACCACTGAGCTACGCCCCCGTGACTAACAGATAGAGTATAGCAGATAGTAGGGCTAATCTTAAAATTCAAAAATGGTATAATATATTTAGCTCATTATGCTAACAAAAATAAAAAAAATAGTACCAAAATTAAGAATACTGCAAGATGTGCGGGCCCTGGGGCTGATTGGTTTTGGTATTGTGACGCTTTTGGTAACCTGGAGCGGTGTTAAAGTTGCCCAAACTAACTACGAACTGGCTAAAAAGATATCTGTTGCCCGCCAGCGTAATGATATAGCAAGTCTAGAGAACCAAAACCTAAAACTGAAGAACAAATATTATGAGACTAATCAGTTTCTAGAATTATCTGCCCGCAGGCAGTTTGGCCGGGCTCAACCAGGCGAAAAGCTCTACGTCGTACCAGAAGAAGTTGCTCTAAGGCGTACTGTGGACCTTCCAACTCAATCGTCTAAAATACTCAAAGAGCAGGCACAAAAGACAAAATTCAACCAGAATATCGATAAGTGGATAGATTTTCTTTCAAAGTAATTATTCTCAGTTTTTTCCAAGGTCTGGTGGTTAGGATAGGGGTAGTTGCAAAAATAAAAGCAACTAGAAAAGGAGAGCGTATGAAGCACAAAAATCTAGTAATAGGCGGTCTGTTAACCGCAACACTACTAGGTGGAGGAGCGTTTGCTCTGTCGGCATCGGCAGCGACCAACGGTAGTGATACTTTGGCCAGCAAAATCGCCACCAAATTTAATCTCAACAAGGACGATGTCCAGAAGGTGATTGACGAAAATCACGCCGAGAGACACGCCGAACACCAGGCAGAGATGCTGACACGTCTAGAGACACGGCTAACCCAGGCTGTGAAGGATGGCAAGTTAACAGAGGAGCAAAAGACTAAAATTCTAGACTATGTAAAGACCCAAGAAAGCTTCTTTGAAAGTCTAAAAGACAAGTCCGAGGAGGAAAGGCAAACAGCTATGAAAGCTCATCGCGAGGAAATTAAAAAATGGGCCAGCGATAATGGCATTGATGAGCAGTATGTTTTATTCGATGGATCTGGTGGTCGCCACGGTGACAATGGCATGAGAGGAGGTGACGGACAAGAAAATCAGTAATTTAGTAAACATCTAAGCCTCCAGCAAAAAACGTAAGTTTAATAAACCCGCTAATTATCCAGGCGGGTTTATTTTTTTGGTAATGAAATTTTGGCGGTTGTGCCGATTTTCGGCTGGCTTTTTATGCTTATTTCACCTGAGTGGCCATCGACAATCTCTTTCGCTATAGCTAGACCTAGTCCGTAGCCATTTTGCTGAGCGTCATTTGTGCGTGATTTATCAGACCTATAGAATCTGTCAAAAACGTGCTGTAAATCTTCTGTGGATATTCCAGGTCCGGTGTCAGACACAGATATTTCCTGCATACTTCGTTCATTTTTGGCTGTGACGGCCACGTCAGCGCCCGATGGGCTGTATTTTATAGCGTTATCTAGCAATATGACTATTGCTTGGAGCAAGCTAGTAGGTTCGGCATAAACATTCATGTTTTTAGGGCTATCTAGTTTAATTTTTATAGATTTTTGTTTAGCTAAACTATTTGTTCGCTCAATTGCTTGGTCAAAAATATTGTTTAGGTTAGTTTTTTGTTTTTCTAGTGAGTTATTCTCCTGCTTAGCAAGTTGCAGTAACCCTTCTGTCAAAGCCTCTAGCCGAGTAATTTCTTCTAAGTTACTGACCAAAGTATCTTTTGCGCCTGGTAAATCCAGTTTTTTGTCACGCAAGGTAACCTCAATCTCACTACGCATTGCTGTTAACGGCGTTCTAATCTCATGTGAGGCATCGCTAGTAAATCTATCTTGTTTCTCCAGGGCATCTTCTATCGGTTTTAGTGACCTTAGCGCTAGGTAGTAGCTCAATATTCCGCCAGCCAATAGTGTAAAAATATTAAAAGTGATGAGCTTTTGGCGTAGACTGGACCTGGCTTCCATCAGCTGGGCTTCACGTAAATCCTCAAACTCATTAGTTGATATTATAATTCGCATATTCCCGGGTATCTGGATGCGTCTTTGCTGGGAAAGCTCTCGGTCGGATATCCGGTAAATAGTAAAACTAAAAATTATGCTCATTAGCATAATAATCAGAAGGTAAGTACCAGTTACTTTTATCCTTGAGAGTTGTTTAGCGTTCATCATTCTATTTTATAGCCAAAGCCTCTCACGGTGTGAAGTAGGTTTTTTTTAAATGGTTTATCGACTTTACTACGGATATAACCGATGTAAACCTCGACATTGTTAGGCAAAATGTCGGCGTCAAAGTCCCAAACGTGCTCGATAATATTGTCTTTGCTAAGTATCTGACCTTTGTTACGCATCAGATATTCTAGCAGTGCAAATTCTTTGCTGGTCAGATTTATAGGCTGATTATTGCGATTTACAGAAAAGCTTAACGTGTTAAGCACCAAATCACCAACCTTTAGTTGCTCGGTTATTGACTCTTTAGGACGGCGAAGTAGCGCCCTAACGCGTGCCAACAGTTCTTCAAAAGAAAATGGCTTAGACAAATAATCATCTGCGCCAGAATTTAGTCCGCTGACACGGTCATTTATGGCCGATTTGGCTGTTAGCATGATTATAGGTGTGTGGATATTTTCTGTGCGGAGCTTTTGGCAAATTTGTTGACCGTCCATACCTGGCAACATCAGGTCCAAAATAATTAAATCATAATCCATGGTGGAGGCTGAACCGTAGCCAGCTTCGCCTTCATAGTCCACATCTACAGCAAATTTTTCTTGCTCTAGCCCACGCTTTAAGGCAGAGGCGATTTTGTGGTCATCTTCAATAATTAGCAGTCTCACGCCTATATTATAAGCTTTATCCTGAGATTCACCTGAGAAACACATTTTGTTATGTTCATAAAACATCTATACAATAGTTTTTATGAATGAGCGCAGGCGGAGGATATTTTTTGTAATTTTTTTGGCACTACTAGCTTTTGGTTTGTCTTTTATAAATAATACAATACCTCAGACTGCAGTCGCTCCCGAAGTAAAAGACGTGCTTGGTACGACCAACCAAACTTTGCACTCTGCTAGTGAAGCTCTGGATCAGTTAGAAGTCAAAGGGCGGGCTCCAAAAACTGGCTACAAGCGTGCGCAGTTTGGCGATGGCTGGGAAAAACTCGTTGGGTGCGACACTCGTAATTATATTTTGAAACGCGATTTAACGGACATAGTAACGCGCTCGGCAACCGATTGCACTGTAGTATCTGGCGTGTTGAATGACCCATACACCGGCAAAGTCATCAACTTTGTACGTGGTGCAGACACCAGCGATGATGTGCAGATAGACCATGTGGTGGCGCTGTCAGACGCATGGCAAAAGGGTGCTCAAGGCTTATCTATGGATGAAAGAGTGTTACTGGCTAATGACGGCCTAAACTTGCTGGCGGTAGACGGCAAAACTAACCAAGCCAAAAGCGACTCCGACTCGGCGTCATGGCTACCACCAAACAAGCCGCATAGATGCCAATATGTAGCGCGTCAGATTGCCGTAAAACAAAAATACAAACTCTGGGTAACTGCCAGTGAAAAAGACGCTATAAACCGCGTACTTAGCGACTGCCCGGACCAAAAACTCCCCGTTGTATCGTGAAAATAAATAGAAATTGGTTGAATGAAAAAGTTCATGGATATTATTTTGTTGTCTTGTCTTTTTCTGGTTTAATTTTGGGTAGTTTTAAGCATTTTTACGGATGAGAATATTTATAAAAGTAATATTTGGTTAGTTTTATCGCTCGCATTTTTAATCTTCAGTCTAATTAAATTTAGGCGGATATTTTTGGTGTTAATGTTAATTTCTGGATTATTTTTGGGTCTCTGGAGAGCCAGCAATTATGAATTTTCGCGTCAGGATTTTAATAGTTATCTTGGCAAAAACATTATCCTGAGCGGAAAAGTTATTGATGATATCTCGCACGGACCGGCCGGCGAAACAAGGTTTAAACTCAAATCTGTTTCCATAGATACACAGAACCTAAATGGTGAAGTTTGGGTTAGTACCAGAAATAATCAGTCGCTTAAACGTAGCGACATTGTAGAGGTTAACGGTAAGATGAGCAAATGCTTTTATGCTACGTAGCAATAGTCTTCATTATGTTTACGATAAAATTTAAAACAAAGCATAATTTTCTAAAAGACAAAATGAGTATTGATTAAGCTTAAGTTTAGACATATACTAATTTTTATGACTTGGAAGGCCTCACAGTTCCTCTGTTTTTTATTTGTGTTTGTTTTTCTGATTGCAAATACCGCACAGGCATTGGGGTCTAGTCCTGTAATTTCTCACCTTAAAACAGGGGAAAATCTTGGTCTGACCAAAGAATACTTAGCGATTTATAACAATAGTGACCAAGCAGTAGATGTAACAAAATGGTGCATTAATTATTATTCTGCGAGTGATTTATCTAAGACTAAACTAGCCTGTCTACTCCCCGCTGCAGACAACATAAGAATTATGCTTTCATCATTTTCATATATGCGCTTTTCAAGCAATGAATTCAAAGCTACAATTCCTGGTTTTATTCCTGATAGTTTGTTTAACTCAGCTATGTTAGCAACTGGTGGGCATATTAGACTGCTAGATAAAAATGACAAAGAAGTGGATAAAATTGGTTGGGTACAGCAGTTAGTCCAGAAACTACAATAATTGCCCCTCATATAACTGGCTATTTGTCGGTGCGTAAAACAATTTCTGGTACGCAGTTCCTTCAAGACATTAACAACAATTCGTTGGATTTTTCTGACCAGCTTTTAACAACTATTCCTGTTAGCGGGCTTTACGAGGAAAAAATCCTAGTTGATGTCTGCAGTAATATAGACGGCATACAAACTGTTGTTCCAGATGATTATTTTTTGAGTGGTGGACTTTGCATACAAGATATTTGTGATAATTTGCCAGACTTACAAGCAGAAGTTCCTACAGGCTATGAAAGTATCGATGGCGAAAACTGTACAGAAAAAGTAATTATTTTAGAAAGTTCCATATTGCAGATAACTGAGTTGTTACCAAATGTTTCTGGTAGTGATACAGGTAAAGAATTTATTGAAATTTATAATCCAAATAATCATGCAGTTGATTTGGATGGCTATAAGTTTGAACTTGGTCCGAGTTATTCAAAAAATTATGTACTAAAACAACAAATATTAGAGCCTTTTGGTTTTATTTCTTTTAGTGATGAGTTGACCAAACTGGTTCTGCCTAACAGCACATCTTTACTGCGTTTAATTGCGCCTGGTGGTGATAAGGTGAGCGAAACAGACCCTTATGATTCGCCAAAAGATGATGAATCTTGGGCTTTGATTGACGACGTGTGGCAGTTTACAAATCGCACTACTCCCGACGAGGCAAATTTACCAGCGGTGGTTGTTACTACTCCGGTTATTGCTGATGAAGAATTAATACCATGCCCAGCCGGCAAATTCAGAAATCCGGAGACTAACAGATGCAAAAATATTGAGACTGATAATGGTTTAACTCCATGCGCCGAAGGCCAAGAACGTAACACCACTACTAACCGGTGTAGGTCTATAGCCAGTGCAGACGGTTTAGTACCATGCAAAGAAGGCCAGGAAAGAAATCCAGATACAAATCGCTGTCGCAAAATTACTACGGCTGGTGAAGTTGCATCTGCTAAAGTTACAGATATCCCAGCCAATTCTAAGTCGTCAAACAACTTGCTTGGCATAGGTTTAATAGTCACAGCCACAGCCAGCTACGCCATCTATGAATGGCGTGCCTAAATACGCAAACTTTTTTCTAAGAAGAATTTTATTAAGTCAAAAAGTTAGTTGCTTAACCAGCCCTTTTTACGAGCATTTTGCCAAACTTGATTTTTTAGTGACTGTTTTTTACTAAAGACCAGAAGGGTCTTTACGGGTATTACCCTGAAACGATTAACCTCTATTTTGTCTGGTTCAGACAAAAAGCCACTTTGGTACACCTTTAATTCATGGAACATCTTGGTTCCTCCTACCTAAATTTTGGTTGGTGAATATTAATTTTTGGTACTCTGTGTGGTTTGTGTAGGTTTTTTTCGTATTTTTGGAAGAGCGGGTCGTAAGTATCTGAACTGACAAGCGCCTTTCCAGTATTAACAATACTTTTTTTTAACAATACTTTTATATTACTTTTCCTCATAACTTTGCACCTCC
>JAYUAP010000143.1:0-1143 GCA_043741255.1 Candidatus Saccharimonadota bacterium
TTTCGTTAGAACATCGCTTATCCTGAGCGTAATTTAGTATCCTTTGAGGATTTTCTTCCACTTTTACTGTGATCCACTGATCAGGCACAGGTTTTAGGAAGTTTTTAGTCAGTACAAGTCTGACATAACTAAATTGCTATTCAGTCGTTACTTATCGTAGACAGTGTCCTATTTTGCATTTTGGAAATCGTTTGAGTTCGGACGCGAACCCTCTGTCGTTTTTCAATTTTCATGATAATTTGTAGTTTTCGTATTTTTGTGTGTCATGAACAAAAATTAGTTAATTTCTGTTTTTAGAGGGAAGGGGTAATGTAGTGTTATACTGTACATACATGCACCCGTACATATATACGGTGTCACGTACTACAGTACAACTACTACATCGGATGTAGTAGTTGCGATAACACTTCAGGACCCTGGAACCTAATGTTATCCGGACATGCTAATTATTAGTTCTGTGCCCTGCATTTATACCAATACCACGAGCACCATTTATGATCGTAGTTGTCATGCCTGTAAGCATACCAACCACATGTAACTGACCATAACTATACCCATAGTAACCCGTTTACCCCTTTGAGTACCGATTCAGAGAGTGCACTTACGCCACATGATTTGTGAAATGTACATAGATGATTGCACGGTTTTTGGCGATACTAATATCGAATTTGTGTCTCAACTTAAATTAATCTTCGAACGTTTGAGAAAACATAATCTTTATATAAAAGCTTCTAAATGCTTTTTCGGCTACTCTGAACTTGAGTTTGTTAGTAAAGTTGTTTCTTAAAAAGGATTACAAATATCCCGTACGAAAATACAGTCTGCACTCGACATTCCGTTACCCACTGTAAGCAAACAGCTGAAGAGCTTTTTGGGTACAGAGACTTTGTTAAAGGTTATTCAACCCTCAGTCAGCCATCGCATCAGCTTTTGACTGACTATAACAAAACTCGTAGAGTAGTCTGGACTCCAGAATCAACTGCTGCGTTTCATGAAATGAAACTAGCTATCAGTAAATGCACTACTATGCACTTTATGAGTGATATAGCACCAATCACATTGCACACTGATGCATCAGATTATGGTGTAGGTGGATACTTATTTCAGACAGTTGATGGTATAGATCAACCTGTTGCCTTCGTC
>JAYUAP010000144.1:0-1133 GCA_043741255.1 Candidatus Saccharimonadota bacterium
CCTGGATGATGATTGTAGCGGTATCAAAGTCAATCCGTTCATTAACAGTGGCCATGATGCCATTTTTAAATAACTCACCAACCAGTTTTGATACAGGTATGTCTAGTTCTTCGGCAAGAGAGCCGACTGTAATACCATCTTCGATGCTGATTGTTCTAGACATGATTTTCGGCCTCCTACCATTTTAGATTAATCTTATTTTTTAGGTTTTTTAACTTCTTTTAGACTCAGGGCAATCTTACGAGATTCTTTATCTATATCAATCACCTTAAAATCTTTCTTTTCATTCAGACGAAAAATATTTTCTGGGTCTACAGAATCTTCGGTGCTCATTTCTGATACGTGAACTAAAGCTTCAACACTTGGGCTAAGCTGAACGAAGGCGCCAAAAGGTGTAATCCTAGTAACTCGTCCTTCTACGGTTTCACCCGCTTTAAAGGCCTTTACTTCTTGTAGCCATGGGTCCTCAGACATTTGTTTAAGACTCAGGCTTAGGCGGTCTTTGTCGATAGCAATAATCTTGGCCTCGACTTTATCGCCATTCTTTATGTAGTCACGTGGATCTTCTACACGCTCCCAGGAAATCTCAGAGATGTGTATTAGGCCTTCTATGCCTTCTACGTTAACAAAGACACCAAAATCGATTACGCCAGTCACAAGGCCTTCTACATTGTCACCAACCTTTAGTTTGGTGAATAAGGCTTGAGTATCTTCCTTTACAGCCTCTTTTTCAGAGAAAATTAACTTGTTGTCTTTTCGGCTAACATCTAAGATTCTTACTTTTATGGATTTATTGGTCAGGGCATTAAGCTTTTGCAGGATTTCGTCCTTATCGGCACCAGAAACTCTAGGGTAATTACCAGCAGCCAATTGTGAAACGGGTAAAAAGCCACGAATTCCTTCTAGTTCTACTAGTAAACCACCCCTGTTTGCGTCATATGGAGAAACTTCTATAGTTTCACCAGATTCAAAGATGCGCTGAAGTTCATCCCAGCCTCTATCTTTTGCAGCTCGTCGTACGCTTAGTAGTGCATAGCCTTCATCTAGCTCTGGGTCAACAACACTTGTTGTTACAGCTTCCCCTATTTCTAGTTTTTGGCCGTGGCCAATTTCTCGGCGCATGACTACACCAA
>JAYUAP010000145.1:0-3077 GCA_043741255.1 Candidatus Saccharimonadota bacterium
CTTGACTCAAGCAAAAGATAGAATCAAAAAGCTCAGAGACTTAATAAATGATTATCGCTATCACTACCACGTCCTAGATGAATCAATCATGAGTGAAGCGGCTGCCGATAGTTTGAAACATGAACTAACACAACTAGAAGAAAAATATCCTGAACTTATAACCGAAGATAGCCCAACACAGCGCATAGCCGGCCAAGTATCTGATAGTTTTACAAGTGTTGCTCATAGTTCCAGAATGCTTAGTCTGAACGATGTTTTTGACCAAGCTGAACTTCTGGCCTGGCAAAAAAGAGTTGTTAAGTATTTGGAACTAAAAGAAAACCCAGAACTTTTTGGCGATTTAAAAATGGACGGCCTAGCCTGCGCCCTACGTTACCGCGACGGCCAACTATACATAGGATTGACTCGTGGTGACGGGTTGGTAGGGGAGGATATAACAATCAATGTTAGAACTATCGACTCAATACCTTTAACTTTGCGCCAAAAAATCGCTGGCGAAGTTGAGGTTAGGGGTGAGATTGTAATGTATAAGAAAGATTTTGCCCGTCTGAACGCAGAGCGTGAAGAAACTGGTCAACCACTCTTTGCCAACCCGCGCAACACAGCAGCTGGGACAATGCGTCAGCTAGACCCGCGGTTGGTAGCTGAGCGAAACTTACGTTTTCATGCCTACGATATATCAGTTTATCCAGAATATTTAGTAACAAATGAACAGGTTTATAAAAAATTAAATCAGTTAGGTTTTATTGCCAGCAAAAGTGCTAAAAAATTTGCGTCGGTAGATGAAATAATGGAATTTATAAACAAATGGGATTTGAGTAGAGAAGGCCTGCAATATAACACCGACGGTGTAGTCATAAAATTGAATAATAGAGGTTTATATAAAAACGCCGGAATCGTCGGCAAGGCACCTCGTGGGGCCGTAGCTTATAAATATCCTGCAGAGCAATCAACAACGAAAGTTAAAGATATTTTTGTGTCAATTGGGCGTACTGGTGCTGCTACTCCGGTAGCAATTTTAGAACCAGTTGTTGTGGCCGGAAGTACCGTTCAAATGGCCACACTTCATAACGAAACTGAGGTTAGTCGCAAAGATATTCGGATAGGCGATAGCGTCATAATCCAAAAAGCTGGCGATATTATCCCAGAAGTTATCCGGCCTATAATTGAGCTACGGACCGGCCGAGAAAAACGCTTTTTTATGCCAGAAAACTGCCCAGAATGTGGCGTCAAATTAACTAAACAAAAAGAAGACGAAGCTGTTTGGCGATGCCCCAACCCTAAGTGTCCAGCCCGCGTTTCTAACCTGGTTCAGCATTTTGCCAGTAAGGGTGCGCTAGACATCGAGGGTCTTGGCGAAAAGAATGTTATGGCACTCCTAGATAGTAATCTAATCAAAAATACCTCAGACTTATATACGCTTAAAAAGACTAATCTTTTGGACCTAGAGAGATTTGCAGATAAATCAGCCGATAATTTGATTTTGGCAATCGCCAGTAAGAAAAACCCCCCGCTTCACAAATTTGTTTTTGGGCTAGGCATTAGACATGTTGGTGCGCAAACTGCAGTAGATTTAAGCCAAAGATTTAAAAATCTAGATAATTTGGGTGTGGCTACTTATGATGAGCTACGAGACGTAGAAGGCGTTGGTGAAGTTGTGGCAGAGTCAATAATCGCCTGGTTTTCTGATGATGACAATATTGAACTTTTGACAAACTTTAGGCGCTTAAATGTTTGGCCTCAAGCAATAAAACAAACCACAGCTAGTGGTAAATTAGCCAGTAAAAAAGTTGTGGTAACCGGAAGTCTCCAGACATCTAGCAGAGAAGAAATGGCTGACTTAATTCGTTCTCATGGCGGGATTTTTCAAAGTTCTGTTGGTAAGGACACCGATTATTTGGTTGTTGGTGTTAACGTTGGTGCTAACAAGCTAGAAAAAGCCGATAAATTAGGAACTAAAATAATTAGCGAAGCTGATTTAAATAAACTTTTGGAGGCGTAAACATGTGTGGAATAGTCGGATGTCTGGGCGAGGATAACATTGCAAACATACTGATAGACGGCCTAGAACGATTAGAATATCGTGGTTATGATAGCTCGGGCATTGCCCTAGTTAATAAAAATAAAATTGAGCTTCTGAAGCGCAAAGGCAAAGTAGCCCGCTAGTCGTAGGTATAAATAAAAAAAGTTTTTATGTGGCGTCTGACGTAACGCCAATAGCCCAATACACTCAAGAAGTGATTTACCTTAATGATAACGACCTATTAACTCCTCTGTTAACCAACATTCCACTACAACTACTTTCGTACCACACAGCGGTTGCAAAAGGTTGTGAAGTAGACAAGCCTCGCAACCTAGCAAAGTCTGTAACAGTCGAAGGCGACTATCCCCTGACGGCAAGTAAATCGTCCCTGAACTACTAGAGACTTGAACGTGCGTATTTTTAGTGTATTATCAAGACAGGACGCATTAAGCGCCAGGACAGCCCAATCGGCTTTACTGGCGCTTTTTTTGTCTAAAATCTGCTTGCGTAGCTCAGTGGTAGAGCGATCAGCCGTTAACTGAAGGGTTGCGAGTTCGAATCTCGTCGCAAGCGCCATCTAACAAAAACTTAAAACAAACCTTCATTAAAAGCGTAAGGACACCCGTTAAGGTGTCCTGACCAGCCGTTACCTTTCATTTTACACGGCTTTTAAAGTATAGCAAGAAATATGCAACTAAAGTACTACCATAACACCTACATTTATTCCTTGACAAGCAAGTATATATTTGCTAGAATTAAGGGTATGAGATACACATTCAAACAGTTCAAAGCCGAATATCCAGACGACAAAGCCTGTCTTTTGTCGGTGCTTGAAAACAGATTTGGTAAGACCTGTCCTAAATGCGGTGTTGTAGGCGTTAAATGGCATCCTATCAGTGGTCGCAAGACCTTTGTTTGTTCGGAGTGCGACAGACACATATCACCTCTCTCTGAGACTATCTTCCGTAAGTCAGAGACTAGTTTATGGAACTGGTTTTATGCTATTTATCTATTCTCAGTCTCAAAGAACGGTGTATCGGCTAAAGAATTGGAG
>JAYUAP010000146.1:0-37878 GCA_043741255.1 Candidatus Saccharimonadota bacterium
ACTGCATCAACTGCATCAACTGCATCAACTGCATCAACTGCATCAACTGCATCAACTGCATCAACTGCATCAACTGCATCAACTGCATCAACTGGATGGTTATCTACTGCAACGCCTGCATCAACCGGATGGTTATCTACTGCAACGCCTGTGCGTATGAAATACAGACCTCTTTCGACGTCTACGGTTGCTTCGTCGCCTTCTTTATGCGCTAAATGATCTTTTAGGAATGTAATTTGCATAGTTTTAAATCTTTATGTTTCCCAAAAGTACAAAATAATTGTTTAGGCTCTGCGATTTTGCACCTATTTTCCTAATAGTAAAATAAATTTACTATTTATGTGTAAAATAATTTGCATATATGGTTTTTAGGCGTATATTTGTTGAAACTTTAAAAATGTAGAAATTATGAAAATAGAACAAAACCTCATCGGCGTTACGGACGCCACGTTCGAATCGAACGAAAACACTTTTAGCGGATCTGAGACGATACAAAAACACGTCTTTTTCGTTAACGAAACCTCGATAGCTATGGCTAAAAAGAATTTCATCCTAAGATTCTTAAAGCGTTTACCACAGGAGAAACTCGAAGAGCTTGTAAATCTGCAAATGGTAGATGTAGATCTGGAAGGTCAATACTCTGAGGGTTGCAGGCTTAGCGCCGAATTAACTATACGGATAAAGGGCTCCTAGCCTCTTACGATAGACCTTAAAACATTAAAAACCCGAGCTATATTAGTTCGGGTTTTTTGTATTCATACGCAGTATTATTTTTACTAGCTCCTCGCATTTTACGCTTCATAGTTCCGTAGCAAAAGCCTTTTAAGTCGCAAAGGTATTTAAGGTTTTTAAACTCTTCCCCTGTCACCATATCTATTACGGTCTTTCCTGTTTTAGCGCTTTCGAGTCTAGCTTTTAAACGAATTGCTTTTGCATCTTCCGTAGGCTTTACACCTAGTTTAGCTTTAGACATTTTCGCTTTTGTTTCAGCACTCCTCGGTGGTCGCGCAAAAGCTTTTTGGCGCATAAGTTCTATAGATTCAGTTTTGTGATTTCTACCTAAAAGAGTTTCACTTACTTTTGCTTTGTGAGAGCCAGATAGACTCACTCCTGTTCGACTTAAATTGAAAAGTGTTAAATCTGGGCGACTACGCCCCGAATTGCTTTTACTTATTTTACGCTTAGTCTCTTCTGAAACTCTCTTATTAAGGCCGCCAGAGGATAGATTTAAACCGCGCTCGTTGTTGAAAGTTCCATAGAACTCTATCCAATACTCCTCGCGACTATTTAAACCCTCCCAATCGCATTCCTCAATAACTTCGAAAACATGTGCCGAAAATCCATATTTGACTAAACTAGCGTGCAATTTCTGTTGTTTGTGACAATGGTTATTAACGTACATTTTGCGTCTTTTTTCTATATCGATACTTTGTCCGATATAGATTCGTCCTGTCGGACTCGTAATCTTATAAATTCCTATCATGCGCCAAATATACAAAAAAAAAATCCCTTTAATCAATTAAGACTAAAGGGATTTTTAACCAATTTAAAACTATAGAAAGATTATGCTTGAACTGTACTGCCCTTTATGAAATATGTTTGGCCATAAACTGGGAGTGCGAAATTACCTTCAATACGTACAGTTACCTTGTTTTCAGTAACGTTGTTACCGTCTTGCTCAAAGAATTCAATCCTCATTGATTCCTGAGTTAATAACTGAGCACCTTCTAAATCACATACCACATAATCTGGAGCAGTGATTGCAGTAGTAGCATAAGCAGGAATGCCCATAAAGAACAAACGCCCATTTACGATTGTCACACCTTGTGGCAAGTCATATTCTCCTGATCCCGCAGCTTTTTGCAAGAAAAATGAGTAATACGCTGCAGGGCGTAAAAGAATCGCGTTTGCGTCTCTTTCGTACGTATCTTCCAAGACCGAAACGTCAGTGATGATCTTCTCGATTAAAGGTAAAGAGATTAAAGCCGTAGAAGCTGTGAAGTTTCCAGCCGTTAAAATACCTTTCAATTGCGGAGAAGTACCTGTTCCGTACAGTATTTGTTGATCTAATACATTTCTAAACTTCTGAGGTAAACGTCTTTGTAAGAACGAAATTAATCCAGGGATATTGTTCATCGCCTTACGAGTAATTCTCATCCATCCCGCAATAGTCTCAATTTGAACCGTAGCCTCTTGCAAGTCTAAATCGAATTGAGATTTTGCAGCCCCTTCTGCTACTGGTGCAATTGCCCCCTCGCCGTTACCATTTTCACGCATGAAAGTGAATGAATTACCAGGCCCAATTGATCCTGCTGGCAATATCTCGTCCATGTGGATTTTACGGCTTGGGTTCATTATGATCTCAGGCGCAAAGATTTGACCGTAGCGGTTTCCGCCCGTAACGTTCGCAGTCGTGAAGTCCCCAACGGCTTTAAGCTCTAAAGAAAAGCTTTTAATCTGCTTGGTCTCTAATTGCGCAATCTCTGCCGATTTAGCCATAAGTGCTTTCGCCAACTCGGCGTTAAAGTTAGCGTATTCGCCACCTTGCGCCCCTTTAGCTTGCAATTTAACATCTAATTTGTCGGCATGGTCTTGGATCTTTTTGATCTCGTCCATGTATTTAAGATCTAATGCGTCCGTAGCTTTTTTAAGCTCTTCGGCGTAAGCCGCTTTAGTTGCTTCCGAAGCGCTATTCAATTTTAATTCAAACGCATCGATCTGAGCTTTTACTTCTGTCGCCGTTTTTGTTTCTAAGGCGGTTTTGATTGTATCAAATTCCGCTTTTACTTCTAGGTCTAGTGCCATATTTATTTTAAATTTAATAATTGTGAAAATGATTTTAACGTCTCTAAGATAAGCGGCTTATCGTTGCTAGTGTCAGGCTCTGACGGCTCACTGGAAAGTGCTTTTAATAAGTTCTCAATCTGAACCATTCTCGTGTCGGAGTAGTCAAGATTATATGCTTTAGTCAATAGCTCCATGAAGCCGTAGACCGATTTTACTGATTTAATACCTTGTACCGTGCTTAGCTCATTTGCCCCCCAACTCGATAAGAATGAGTACTCCATTAGCTTGTACTCAGTAATGATCTTTTTGTTCTTTTGGTCCCGTTGCAGTATCTGATAACCTATTGATAGCTCTGCGTTCATGCCGCTTTCGTGCATCAATTTCACATCGGTAAACATGTCTTTGCCTAATGGCTTATTCATGTTAAACTGTGTTGTGGTCAATAGTCCATAACTGTCTTTAGGATCAATTAGCAATGGTACGCCTATCATCATTGTAGGATTGTGATCCTTTAAAACTCGAATGCGCTTAAAGTTCTCCGTGACAGTCTTGTCGAATGCTCCGGGGGCAGATATATCCTTATCGGAATCCTCGTTATTATAGGCGTTGGCATAGGCTTTTACTACGCCTTTGCTCTCGTCTAAGTCTTTAAGCTCGTAGGATAATTGTTTGAAATCCATTCGTCTAAGTTTTAAATATTAACATTCCGTCCGCATCGCGTTTCGGCGTAAAGGCTATAGTGCACCTGCAATTGATAACTTCTTTGGCCGCCGCTTTCGGATCGCCCGGAAACCTTATCAACTCTCCTGATTGCATTATAAAGGGCTCGTTGAGATCAACCGATTGGCTAACTAGTCCAGCCTTATAGTGGTCGGGTCTTGTCCTGTTGTCTAACGCGGCTATCCACGTTTTAGTCAAAACTAAGTCCGAAGCCTCCGCGGTTTTCATTGCCGCAAAGCCGCTTGCCGCTGTTGTCTCTGTTCTTGCTATTCTCAACGCCTGATACTTGTAAAATGTACCTGATTTTGAAATTATAGCATAAATGGCGTTCTGTAGATCTATTACTGTGCCATTTATGCCCAGTGTGGCTTTTAAAGAGTCAATTACGTCTTTAATCAGCGTATCTCGTACGCTTGTGATCTTGTCTCCGCCTTCACTAGACAAAAATAGTAAAATATCTCTTAATAACTGCTCGTTGAACAGAATATTTGCTTTTTTGACCTTTTCGAGCTCTTTGTCGATACGTTTCGAGTAGTCCAATCCTATCGTGTTGTAAATCTCTACAAACATACGGCGTATCTGCTCTTCGCTTATATTCGCTTCGATTGTCGCCTCGTAGTTCGTTAAGGTGGCACTTTTATATGGGATATTTAGCAGAATAGCCTTAATGTGCTTCTGCACGATACGGTACGCTTTGCGCTCGTATAGCGGCTGTAACTTTTCCCAAATTATCACGGTGTGCTTGCATTATCCATTACCCCCGGACTCACATCGTCAATCCTCTGGACATTCGTAGGCATCCAAACCACGTCCATGCCGTCATCCGGTAATGTCTCATAGCCGAATACTGTACGTTTCTCATTAGGCGTAACAGGTAATAGGTTCAACGCCTCAGCTTGTTTTTTCATGTCCTCCTGCATTTCAGGTAGTTCGGTCACGTCCCACTCGATTACGGTGTTCTCATAGCCTTTAAACCTTGGCAACCACGATTTGTTCAACGCGTTTTGCAATAAAACTAAATCGGGCTTAATGTCGTCGGTTATGAGTTGCTTACGAGCTTGATTTGTATCGGTGCTGCCTAATGAAGCCTTACCATCGTTGTTTAGTAATTCGTCTGGGAAATTCAAGACATTGCAAATAGTTTTTCTGTCCCATTCCAAGTATTCGAAGGGTCTAAGTTCTTCAGTTGTCAGGCTTATGCGTTGGAAGCCTACCTCAGCAGAGAATGCCCCTATTTTGGCTAAGCGTCCTGGGCTTTTATCCATTTCGGTTAGCTGCTGTTTAGCTGTTTGAGCTTGTTCATAAGTCCACGGTGTGCCTTTCCCGTACATAAAGCCGAAAGCCCCCGAAGATTGAAGCATTTTAATGTTATTATCTATCGCGCTGTTTTGGCTATTTATATTACGAAGTGCCGCTTTTAGTGGAGATTGGCCGTAAAGGTGCGAGCCTTGAAAGTCAAAGTTAGGATTAACGTACTTCACGTGCATAATGTCTTCTACTTCAAATCGGATCCACTGTAAGCCCTCAATGAGCATGTAGTAGTCAATCGGATTTTCAGTAGTTAGCATCGAAGCGTCTTTCTTAAGCACGATTTGCATAAGCTGAGACGGCAAGACGTATGTTTGTATTGGTTGTTCTGCTCTCACGCCTTCTTTAGGCGATAGGTCATATTGGTAATAGTTACCTGTAAGTTTCATGTACGTTTTGTACAACCCCCATATATCCGCCCATGTTTGGGTCGGGTTCGGGTCGTCAAGCGGGAAGGCTTTCTCTTCCGCCTTATAGGCTTTTATCTCTAGCTTTTTACGCTTAATGTCTTGCATTAGCGTTAAGTTACCTTTAGTCGCTAAACCCATTTGCTGCAAAGACTTATAGGCGGATTTATCCTCTATGGCTTTGATGCAATAGGGCACACTCACGGTCTTTACGGTAGCTTTGTTGATGCAGGCGTAGACGTCAGGATTGGTATTATACCCCTTTTCGAGATAAGTCTTTCCGTTTGCATCGTACTTAGTCGGCATATCGCCCAACCATTGGTAAAACGCCTTGTTGAAAGAATTACTTATCGTTTGTTTATCGAATAGTCGAGCCGCTAAAGATTGTATGAAGTTCTGAGCCATAGGTCAAAGATATAAAATTATTCGCATCAAAAGAAAAAAGTTTCTATGGGCTTATCGAGGTCAAAGCGTTCTCGCATCATAAACATGTCCATCATATCTGGCGATTGACCGTTAAGCTTGGCTTTCATCGCCCCTTTTTTGATTATGCACAATTTACCGTCTTGGTCCAGTTTATCCCTCTTTATGGCTTTACGCTCGAATAACAACCGTTGCCTTACGGTCATTTTCTCGTCGTACATCGTATTTGCGACCTTCTCGGATATTTTGTATAATCCATCTTGCACCTTCTTGCCTGAGCGGTAATAGCATTGCGTCTTAGCGTTGTAATAGCGCTCAGGCCTCCCATAGTCGGGCTCGTGAGGCTTTAAGTCTGGATTAGGGAAAGGCGACCCTCCGTTATGGAATGGGATTGCGCCAGGGATAAAACCCTCAATAAAGCCTCCTACCCCGTCGTTATCGTAGCATATATGGCGATTCTGCACCGAGTGTTCTCGCGCCATTAGCTTAATTGCGTCTACAACCTCGTTGCCTTTAGACTTGGCGATAATGCGAATGTCGACAAGCTCTCGACCATACCAACATCCGATAATAAACTTATCTGAGCCTTCTAAGGCAATATCTGCCGTAATGTATCTCTGAGTATCAGGAAGATCGTAAACGTTGTGGAACATGCCCAAAAAGGCGCTATAATCGTAGATGTCATGATCTGATAGAACTACTTTCCAGTTCCCTTTGAGTAAAGCTGCTTGTGTTTCGCTATCTTGGGCGATGAGGTTTCCAAGGTATGCGGGGTTGGTTTTTAGAAGCTCTTTATTGTCGTAGATGCTGCCGCTTATGAACGTTACAGACTTAACGAACTCGTTAGGGTCTATACCGGATTGCTCGACTGCCTCTTCGAGGATGTGCCACCCCTTCTCGATAGCCTCAGCTTTAGTATCGCCCCAAATGTAGTTATCGCCATCGACGACCAAGTAGCGCAATACCCCGTCGCGCTCTGGGATTGGGTAGCCTGTCTCCTGATCTATCCACCAAGATATGAACTCTGCTACCCAACTATCGGGATCAGGATTGCATGTGGCACGAACGTAGGGGTTAACACCGCATACTGAGCGGTTACGGGTCAAAAGATAGAAAAACATCTTCTTAGGGAAGTGTGTAAGCTCGTCGAATTCGATAAGAGGGATCTGTGACCCTTGCCAGTCATACATGTTCTTTTCGTACTCCAGATGCGTGAACTTCACTTTGCTTTCGCCAAAATCCCATTCAAGAGAAGACTCTCGGGGCGTTCCGCCTGCTTGGGCGTAGATGCTCATTGAAGTATCCCAAAGGGCCCCTTCGGCTTTGATCTGTGGAGTAGTTCGTCTGAAACAAACAACCCCAAAGCCAGGAACGTGTTTATGCCTTAAGTTTTCAAGTAGCAGGCTGTATGTTTTACCAACTCCCGCAGCGCCTCCGCCGATAGCTATATCGGCCGAAGTGCTTAAGAACTTCATTTGGTATCCTGGTTGAGGGCGAACTACATTTGTTATTGACATAAGGCAAATATACGAAAAAAGCTATTCGAGTTGAATAGCTTGGATAAATTCGATTATTCTTTTTCTGTGTTCTGGCTCTATGCGATAGCTGAACATAACTTTTGTAGAGGTCTTTGGCTTATGTCCGCCCCGGTTATCGGATCGGTTAGGTTTTAGGTTCTGCGCCATTAATTTAAGATTAAATAGCATCTGCCATTGTGGATATTCACAATATATTCCGTACCTGTTTTGGAGAATCTAATTTCGTGGTTTTTTTTCATTGCTGTTCTTGGGAAATAGTACGCTCCTGTGTAAAATACCGTACTGTCTGTCATTATCACTGGGTAGCTCATGGTTATTTAGTTAAATTAATATTATAATTTCCTGATTTTATTTGAGAATCGCAAAAATGGTCTTGTAAAATCGCCATACTCATTGCGGATTTTTCTTTAGCATACATTCTTGATGCGTTTGCTTTAGCTTTCTCAGAAACAGGCTCTGCTGCTCTCTTGTAAACTTTAGCTTTTGGCATTTCGGTTACTTCAACAACTTCAACAATTGAAGTTTGAAACATTTTAACTTTACCTTTTGGATCCTCTGTAATTGTGAACGCTCCTTTTTCTCCTGTTACTTTGTAAGTGATTCCTTTTTCGATAATTGCTTCCATAATATTTGTTTTAGTGTTTAGCTTTATTGCTGAGACAAATATACGGCGACTATTTGGATAATGTATTACATTTTAAAACTTTAACATAATTTTAACATTTATTCTCTACCATTGCTCGGAAGTTCAAAGATAGTTACTTGCCCTACCTTCTCGCCGTCACTGGTCACATCGAGCTTATCGCCGTATTTGCGAGGCGCCTCTTTGCCTAACCTCCATTTGATTGTATCAAGCAATAGCCTTCTGTGGTGTATCTGGTCTTTTGTAGTAATTGTTACGCCGTTAGGCCCTATTGTAGTTTCATCACCCATAATAGGCGTTTCGGCTATTCTTATCATCTCGTCGTAGAGCGCTTCGGCGCTGAGTTCTTTCGCGCGCACGTATTTTTCTTCAAAGCCTTCTTCGGACTTTAGCCAGCTGTAGAACCCAGTACGGGACGGCATATTAGGCTCATCGAGTATATTGCCCAAAGTCTTGCCCGATTCTAAGGCTTTTATAACTTTTTTGAAGGCTACGAGCTTCTGGGAGGGTGTATAGGCCATTTCTGTTATTATTCTGTTCGAGACAAAGATAATTAATTTTTATGTAAACAAAGATAAACAATGATCGTTTACTCGTTAAGCCTTATATCCGTTGAGGTCAGATAGAAGTAAACAAAGTAAACAAAAAAGTCTCAGGATATATATAATACGTGTGTACGCATATTATATATACGTGTATGTACGCATTATCTTATATATTATTTTATTACTATATTTAATTAGTATTATTGTTTACATTGTTTACATCCTTGTTCCCGCCAATGGCTGCACGGGGTTCAAGCGTAAACAACCATTGTTTATTATTGTTTACCATTGTTTACTTTTCGGTTTTAAGCACAAAAAAGCGCCTTTTTCGAGGCGCTTCGCGTAAACAATGATTTTAGTATTGTTTACATTCAATAAAGTGTTTTTAAACAGTTAATATTTATAAATTCGAGTCCTAAACGCTCGGATTCCTTCTTTATGGCGTTAAGAGTGCTGCCGTGGCGTTTTTGCGACGTAAAAACAATATTTTCGTATTTACCTGCGTATTTCTCGATCTCTTTGGCTATGCTCTCGCGATCAGCGCAATTAACCTCAACGGCTTTGGGTATTTTAGCTAATAATCCAGCTTTTCCCGAGTCTTGGGCGCCTGTCAGGTATATAAGGCCTTTTGGCTTTGGTTCAAATTTAGCATATCCGTTTTTAGGATCCCAAAGCAACGTTCCGTCGTCAATCGCCCAGATTTGTGTATGTCTCGGCTGCATAAGCTTTGTGTCTTTCGGCAGTAGATCGCCAAAATGGCCCCTTAATTCCCATTCGTCGGGACTCATACCTGATGAATTATCAATTGCTCTACTGGACCATATATTCCGAAAGAGCCGTCCTCGAACTTAAGGTAGGTGCCACAGTCTTGCACGGGCTTAAAAAGTACGGCCTCTAAATTATGGTCAAAGCCTTTATATTCAGCGATATCATTTCTACCTAAACTATAATTTTTCCCTATTTCTAAATCTTCTAATCTCATCTGCTATTAAAATTAAATTGATAATTGTGTTTTTTACATATTCGTATTCTCGATCTTTTAGGCTTCTCAGTCCTTTTAGTGAGAATAAACGCCGCTACTATTTCTAGCGCCTCTGCGCCATTCCCTGCATCAAATCGATAGTTTTTAAACTGGATGCCTGTTCTTGGATTATGCGGTATGTACACCATAACTTAATTGTTTTTAAATTTGAAACTGCCCTTAGGTGTGGCACCTACTTTTGCTTCGAGCCTCAGGATCTCAGCCGTCAGGGATTCATTTTGATTAATAAGTTCGGCATTTAGCCCTTCCGTTTGATCTAAAAGGGTGCCATATTCAACTTTAGAGATCTGTAAGGCTTCCTGCGCAGCGGCTAAATTTATTCTAAGGCTATTGTTCTCCCTGAGCATGTGATCAAGGACTGCATAAACGCCTACGCCTGCTTTTAGTGAATTGACAGCAGCTTTGAAGTCCGCATCTTGTTCGTATCGGCGTTCCCCGTTTTGGAAATTCTCTAATATTTCGTCTAGTGTTTTCATAATCTACCATCTAGTTT
The DNA here is from genome assembly GCA_043741255.1 of Candidatus Saccharimonadota bacterium. Taxonomy (GTDB): domain Bacteria; phylum Patescibacteriota; class Saccharimonadia; order Saccharimonadales; family 2-12-FULL-41-12; genus JALHOM01. The sequence goes on from JAYUAP010000146.1 coordinate 9,907, forward strand.
CTTTTGGTGCAATATTGCGTTGATCTCCGTAAAGATCTTTCGAGATCTCGTCAATGTTTAGAGCCAGTGTAATTATAAAGGCCAGTAGGGGGATTAGTATCACGTTTTTACTTTTTTTATAGAGTTTTTAAATGTTGTTTGCTCGTTTGATGGAAGTCTATTAAACCAATCTACCCAAAATTGTTTAAGCGATTCGGGAATTAGTTTGAATTTAATATCCGTTATTTTTGACATTATGTAGGCTCTGTGTATCGTAGATACTTTGGCGGTTTTTAGTAGTGCTATCATGGCTATTTAGGGTTTTATAATTTTCTTAAGAAGTTGAGCATCTCAGGGAAGTTCTCCGGATCTAATTCTCTAATTCTGTTTGCCCCGAAGGTGTTAATTTTTGCTTTGATTTCTGCTCGATGGTTCTGCGCTTTATGACTTACGAGTTCTCTCATTTCGGAGAGCGCGTCGTTGAATTCTAATTTTTTACAAGGTTCAGACTCAACTCTTTTACAAGGTTCAGACTCAACTTTTTTAAATTCTTTTCGGCGTTTAGCCTTTACAATAAAATCGTACATAATAGGCAATATGATTGTTAAGAATATACCTAAAACCACGCCGATTGCGCCATTAATTAATTGCTCCGAGTTCATAATATTTTAGATTAAAGTTAGTTAAAAAATGCTCGTCTTTCCGAGCTGCCAGTCTTACCTTAATTGATCCGAATGAAAATACTCCCAAAAACAGGCCCTCGAAAAGCCGAATATAGCATTAAGGATAGCAACCTTACCGACAAGTAAAGAGTGTCTATTGCTTTCGAGGTTATGATAATCGGGCTTTTGCACCAGCCCGATCAAAAGGTTTTAAATTAGTCCTTTTCTTTTAACGATTAGGGCCAAATGGAATAGCGTATTGGCCCTATATTCCTTTTTCATTTTATTTATTCTCTTCTCGATAGTACTTAAACTATTTGGCACAATTCCCATTTTCACAAAATGGTCGCTGATTTCACTTTGGGTCAGTCCTGCAGATAGAGATTGGAGGATTAAATTATCGACTTCTGGGTTCTGTTCTTTTGTATTCATGATTTTTAGACTTTAAGATATCAACGTCATTGTTGATATCTGAGTACAAATATACAACCTTTTTCGAACTGTGCAAATTATTTTACTTAAAAAATGCAAATTATTTTACTTTTTTAATCGAAAGCCCGTATTTCTTGATCTTAGCCTTAACCGCGGCCATTAAAACCTCTTGCGTATTTGCTTTACGTCCTAAAACCTCTTGCACCGTTTCGTCCTCTGTGCCTTGAGCGATTAAATGCCCTATGACTACTGGGTATTTACGCCCTTGACGGTGCAACCTCTTATTAAACTGTTGGTATAGCTCTAAAGACCAATTAAGGCTGAACCACAAGGCGCAGGTGTGCCCCTCTTGTAAATTAAGTCCGTGTGAGGCACTGGCGGGGTGTGCGAGCATAACTTGTATTTTGCCTGCATTCCAATCGCGTATATGCTGCTGAGTTTCGAGCTTCACGGGCTTATATTTCTTAAGTCTTATAAGTAGTCGCTCTAGCTCATGCTTATAGCTGTAGGCGATAAAAATAGGCTTGCCGTTAGCCGATTCGATAAACTCCTCTGCGGCATCGAGCTTACAATCGTGTATCCTGTGAACCTCTCTGTTTTCATCGTAGACCGCCCCGCCCGCAAACTGTAAGAGCTTATTGGATAGAGCCGCCGCATTCATCGCTGTTATTTCCGTATCGCCACTAAACATTTCGAGCACCTTTTCGCGTTCGAATGCCTTGTATCGTTTCTTAATATCGGGAGGCAATACGACATTTATAAAAGTGTCTATGCGCTCTGGAAGCTCCAAATAGTCCTCGGACTTAAGTGACATACATATATCTTTTAGCTGTCCATGAATCCTGTCCTCGGACTCCTTAAGGATCTCGTAGCCGTAGCCATTATAACCTCTGCGGAAATAGTTATCTCGAAAAAAAGTAATCGTCTTGCCGAGTCTCAGCCCCCTGTCTAAGAGAAAGATTTGGGGCCATAAGTCGATTAGCCCATTTGGCGCAGGCGTGCCTGTTAAAAGAACAACTCTGTGAAAGCAAGCCTGTACGCCTTTAAGTGCTTTGAACCTTACTGATGCGTGGTTCTTAAACGAACTGCTCTCATCTATCACAAGCATCTCGAATGGCAATTTCCCGCCGCCAAATTGACCCACAAGCCAAGCGATATTATCTCGACTTATGATGTGTAGGCAGGCTTTTTCTTTTAACGCCGTTTTTCGTTGCTTCTCATTACCTATTACCTTCGAGATTGTTAAGTTCTTAAGGTGTGACCATTTATCGATCTCATCCGACCAAACAACCTCCGCCACCCTTTTAGGCGCGATTATGAGCACAGAACTGATTTCGAAGTCCTCGAACATTAAACGGTTAATTGCTGTAAGTGTTGAGGTTGTCTTGCCCGTGCCCATTTCTGCAAATACGCCCGCAAACATATTGGCTATTATGAACTCAACTGTGTTTCGTTGATAATTGTGTAGGTTTGATTCGTTTAGCATAATTTAAAATAGATCTAAGTTGTTAACAGGTAAGTGTTTGAAAAACTCGCAAACAGCATCTACCGTCCAGCCGTTGCCGAGCATTTTATAGCGTTGTGAGTTCGATACGCCGAGAGTGTAATTATCAGGTAAGGTTTGCAATCGTTCGCACTCTATGGGCGTGAGTTTACGGATGTAACCCTCAATTAAAATGCCGTGTTTATCTTGCGCCGTCAAGGTGTAGAACTTACGCCCGTCGTTGAACCTCTGCCCGTTTTGCCGTTTGTCTACTCGATCGGGCGTTATGCAGCCGAATAAATATAAGCCGCGACTGGCCCGAGCTATTCCGCCTCTTTGTGCTGTGAGGGCCACCGCCTTATCGTGGATATAATAGACTCTATTACCCTGCGAATTACTTTTAAAGTGCCCGACTTTACCCCGTTCGACTTCTTTTTCCAAAATCTGTAACGTCTTATCGAATGGTACTATATATTGTTCTAAATCCTGGAAAATCTTCTGTCCTTCGCCTTTATTGGTCGTTAGGCAGTTGCATTTATCTTTATGCACATTCTGCACTAACCCATTCATGCCTTTACCGCTCGGATTAATATTAAATTGGTGAGCCATTTGCCCTTGCTGTTTTTTAAAGTACTCCCTCTCTGTCGTTCGACCAATATTTGAAATTATGCAACGGCTTTTATCTCGGTCAACTAAACAGTACTCGTGCACAATATTTTTAAGTAGAATTCCTTTATCCTCTGGCGGCGCATAACCTGTAATATTTGTCCAGTATAACCGTTTGCGATTTTGGGCCGATACTAGCGATGAATTTAGTTCTATCGGCTCAACGCCTAAATAGCTACTAATTACATCCTGATACTCTTTTTTCATCTTAACATTTTCCAAGAAGAAGAACTTCGGCTTGCAATCTTTTAATAATCGCACAAACTCGAAAAAAAGTTTAGAACGGGGGTCTTCGAAATTCAATTGCTTGCCTGCAAAACTGAAACCCTGACAAGGTGACCCGCCTATTAGTAAATCGATCGATTCTAAATCTTCGGCTTTTACTTTCGTAACGTCGCCAATCGGGATTGTATCAGGGTAATTGTTGAGAGCCACTTGTATTGCGTATTTATCAATCTCTGCGGCGTAATAGTTATTAATCTCAAAGCCGCATCGCTCTAAGGCGAATCGACCGCAAGACATTCCGTCGAATAGGCTTAAAACATTCATCTATTTATAAGTATTAATTATTCGGAGTAAGTCGTCTAGAGTGTCGATCACGTAGACAGTAAAGCCTAATTTTATGAGCTTGTCGTGTACTATTTTTTGTACGGGTGTCGGCTTTTTGCCTGTACTTTTTAATTCTGCAAAGAATATAACTCCTTCGGGGAGTAGCACCATGCGGTCGGGAAGCCCTGAGACATAAACGCAGGGGAGCTTTAATGACCATCCCCCTAGTTTAGCCACTTCGCTGTTAAGCGTTTTCTCTATTAGTTTTTCAGAATCCACCTAAGTCAAGATGAGTACTCTCTTTCTTTTCGAGCATGTAAGCGTCGTAGCACTCTGCACTACAAAACGGGGGCTCTACGGGCAGCCCCTGGCAACCGCAATCATAGGCACCGCAGCATAATTCAATTTCTATTTCCTCTTTGCAATTTGGGCCCCAGCAATAGCCTTTTTCTAATCCCATAATTTCTATTTTTTAGCATTATATAAATTAATATTGTACTCCGCAAGCTTTTTCATAATCATGGCCTTTTCGATTAAGAAGTAAACAAGGATGTCATTATACTTTTCGTGAATCTTTTCTATTTTAGGGAAAACGCCCATTTTAGAATCATTTCGGATATCCTCAGCGGATATAAGGTGTTTAAGGAGAAAGCCTTGTAAAACTTCTTCGGGTGACCTCCCTGACAACTCCGCGCCTCTTTCGAAGTTGTGAAAGGGGTTATTATTTCGTCGGTACTCTTTACCCTTTTCGATTAAAAGGGTTCTTAGGCTTCTTAGCGTAGTTTCTATCTCGGCCTCAAATGCCGCTTCATCGTCAGTGATAATTTCTTTCATAATCCGTTTTCTTTTTTATATATTTTTAAAATATCTTTCATCGGCATCCTGATATAAGAATTGTCAACTCCCGATTTGATGTATAATTTGGGGTAGCTCTGTTTTAGGAGCCAATTGCCAAAGAGCATTAATTTCTGATCGTCCGTCATAATTTCTATTTTTTACGTTGATAATATTTTTGTTTCCCATACTCGCCAAAATTGGCGGTAGTCGGCCTGTAGTCCCAATCCTCTAATGACTTCATAATGTCATTTATGTCACGTGTGAGGTATCGACTCATGTCCTCTTTGTTCTTGCCTAAGCACTCACACCAGATCTCAGCCATGCACACTTTATCGCGTTTAATACCTTTTCCATCGTTCTCAATATCGGTAAAATCTCTAAAATACATACGTCGTTCGTCGATACCCATATTCCTCCAATCTTTCGGCAATTCTCGCTCTAAATAGAACTCAATAACGCCTCTGCGGTCGTCAACCTCGCAATGGTCGCTCTGCTCCTGACCTGCTATCTGCTCGGCTTCTGCGCTGAGGTATAATTTCTCCCCCTTGTCGAATAGGTGTTTAGCCTCTGCCCATATTTGAGCTACTTCGCCGTCAAGGTCTGTCCACACGTCTTTTAAAATGTCCTCTGACACAACGTCGATAGGCCAAAACCTCCTATTACCAGTAGCGTCAGTGAATAGGTCTCTTTTATTTGAAGAGGCTATGAATACATTCTGTCTTGGGAACGACTCTACGGCTCTCCCGTAAGCAGGTCTAAACGAATCGACCTGCTTAGATATATAATGTTTAATCGCTTCGGCGTCTGCTTTTCTAAATCCCGACATTTCGGCAATTTCCATAAGCCACGCGCCTTGCAATTGTTCAAAGGCCTGGTTGCCATGTACGGTCATAAAAGTATCGCTGTACCAGATCCCTCCTAGCTTATTCACAAATGAACTTTTCTTTGTGCCTTGCGGCCCTATAATGGTAAGAACTGAATCGTATTTGCAACCAGGATTGTAGATTCTTGCTACTGCAGCTACAAGGCACTTGCGTATAACCTCGCGGGTGTAAATATTATCGGGTGTGCCGAAGTAATCGATAAGCAGGAAGTCTAAACGGCTTGTACCATCCCAGATAAGCCCGTTTAAAAAGTCTTTTATTGGATGAAAGGACTTTTTCTCAAACTCCATTGCGAGCGAGTCATCTATTTTAGTTACTCCCGTAATGCCGTATATCGTTTCTAAATAATTCCTAACGCCTGAGTAGTCTACATTCTTTATCGGTTCGGGAGTTCTGAGCCTCCTCCACGGCAGAGTCTTAAAGATATATCTTTTATTATCGAATAGATTTTGTTTAAAACAATCCCTTAGTCTTGCATCATTTGATAAGATGAGGTTAATGTTGGGCGCACTAGAGAGGTACGCCCCTTTACTATCCGTGTCAAGCTCACTCATCCAGTCGATAGAGTCCTGATCGCCTTCTACGGCTTCGGGCCCCTCCTCGAAATCGTCGAAATCCTCTGCGAAATCATATCGTACTGCCTCCATAGTCTCAGCGGCAATAAGCTTCTTAACCTCTTTATCTTTTAAGGCCAGTGTCTCCATCGCCGCAAAGCTTTTAGGCTTTGAGTTCGGCTGTGCATTCTCGTCGTCCAAATGCCCGTAAAGGTGCAAGCGAACTAAATCAAAGGCGTTTGAGGTTTTGCCGCTGCATGGATCTGTACCGTGATGCGAGAAGGCGAAGGTGTCCTCGTAGATAATAAGTCCTGCAGCTGTTGAGCCTTGGGTGTACGTATATCTATCCTCGTGTGCCGTTTCTACGTACTGCGCGCTCAAATACTTTTCGATCACTTCGGTAATTGAATAGGTGCGGCAAAATGCGCCGACTATACCGCGTTTCTCTCTTGGGTCTGCCTGCTTTTTCGCATTCTCTCCTAGCTCTCTGAGCATCTGCCCAGAAGTAGGCCAAAGGCTTGTATCAGTCCAGTCGATATACTCCCCAAGTACCTCATCGACATTAAGCCAAGGGCCGTCCTGCACCTCCATATAATAATCGATGTCTTTTGGCGTTGATGGCCAAAACATAAGCCTGTTAGTCTCAAAGGTTGTATTGTCAAATAGATCGATGCCCAAATCGCCCGCAACCTTTCGAGCTACTGCGGCGTACTCGTCCGGTGTAGCTTCTCGATCTAGCGGTATTAGCAGTCTGTAACGCGGCGTAGTCTTGGAGTGCTTATGCGTTCCGTGCAGGATCGCGGTATTGTCGAATTGTAGGGTGAAATCACTCCAAAAATCCATGTGCGCGAAATCCAAGTCAAGTGTCAAGAGTTGGCGGTGCATAACGTTTTTAGGGTTGCGGCGACCATTTCTAAGGTACCCGCCGACATATCCGCCGACATCCTTTATTTTACCCTGCTCCTGCTTGCTAAACGACATAAACTGTTTATAGGTTTCACGGGTTCTGGTATTATCGGCGATACGCTCCATAAACTTTGAGAATAGGATCGATTCGTTTTTCCAAAGTTTAGAAGTCGCCGAGTTCCCAGTGGCTATTTGTATTTTTCCGTCGTATTGCATAGTGCGGGGCTTTGGGCTAAATTTATTTTATCGAATAATTCTTCTGGGGAATTTGTGTTGTAGTAATGTCGCTCATTGCTCCTAGTATATATCACACTTCTATTTTTCTGCGAACTTGAAGGAACTATTCTCAATATGTCGTCTATTGGTATCACATAACTATCTTGGCCGCAATCGGCTTTTATAAATATCTGCATGGCTTTACAATTTATTAGGGCCGATAAAAATTATTTTTCTTCTCTGCTTCTCTGCATATCGAATACAATTCTGTGTGCCTCCTTCCGTACCGTCGTATACGGCGATTAGCAAGTCGCAATTATCTACCATCCATTGATTACGGGTCTGCATACACCAATTCGTAAAGGGTAATCGAGATATGTATATAGGCGTAGTGCGTATGTGTTTAATAATTGAATTGTACTCGTCTTTCGCCTTATCCGTCCAAAATTGAGACTGATTTCCGCAAGGGATTGCGGCGATGAGATTTATCTTTTGCTCTATGGCAATTTTAGCGAAAAGCGTATCGATCCCAAGAGCCATACCGCTGATAAGTGTATCAGGTTCATGCTCTTTCAGTATCTCGATTATTATCTTTTTAATCTTAGCGATTAATGGACTCGTTAAGTCGTAATCATTTCCTAATTTGTTGGGTCTGTGGCCCGTTATAGCTATTTTCATATTAATTGGTTTTAATTGGTTTTAATCTTTTTTATAATAGGGTGTTGTAAATCCTGCGGCGGTAAGGTGCAAACCCTTAGCCCACCTAACGGGCTCGCTTAATATTCGGCATAGCTCCGATACGACAAACTCGGTCGATTTATTCTCAATGTCACATGCGACTTCGTCGTGTACGTGCATTACAATATCAAAGCCCTTATCATCTGCTCGTCGCATACCGTCCGCTAGTATATCTCTCGCAATGGCTTGAATTACATTTTCCGAAATTTTTCCGCCGTAGGTATCCGTCCAGCCCCATTGTTTAGTCTCTTGATTCATACCTTGGTACTTTATACTTTCGCCGCCCCATTTGTTTTTTGATAGTACTGGGCTTTGGTACACAAGTTTACGCCCCGAAGGCAATTCGATAGTTAGGCATTTATATTCGTACCTAAATGTAATTCCTTTCAGTTTTGAAACTACGGGCTTTCGAGTCTTAAGGGCTCTTAGTGCGCAATCCTCAAATTCGTACCACATTTTAACTATCTGAGGGGAGGCTTTACGCCATCTATCTACGATGTCTTTCATCATGTCCTCCGTCCATCCCATACGCTCCCCGCCCATGGTCTTAAGTGCTCCGACTGAACCGCCAAACCCTAGAGCCAATTCTGCTATTTTCCCCTTGTCTCGCTGCTCGCCTACTACTGAGTCAATTGGTACCTTGTACATCATAGCCGCAGAGGCTTCATAAATTTTCCCGTCTCCTGCGAAAATGTCTAGTCTCCATTGTTCGCCAGATAGCCATGCTGTTATTCTTGCCTCTATAGCTGAATAATCGGCAATTGCAAAGACATTCCCCTCTGAGGCGACTAGCGCGGTACGGATCAACTGCGAAAGGACGTTCGGAATATTATCAAACATGATATTAAGCATTTCGTAGTCATTCGCCTTGACTAGATCACGGGCACAATCCAGTAGTTTCATTTTGTTACGGGGCAAGTTTTGCAGCTGTACGGCTCTACCAGCCCAACGACCTGTGCGGTTTGCGCCGTAGAAATATAATAGCCCGTGAGCCGTAGCGTCTGACATGGCGTAATTAACCATTGCGTTATACTTCTTTGTTGAGGTGCTAGATCCGAGCTGTCTAAGTTTTAAAACCTCTACCGCAGCCCCGCTTTTATGCTCTTGTATTAAAGCACTAACGTTATCCTTTGCAAGTGATTTTACTTCTTGTTGCAGTGCGGAACTCAGCCACTTTGAGAGCTGGGCGGGACTATTCGGGTTTACGAGTCCTGTTAAGTCTTTAAGCTTGTCGATAACTCCAAGTTTGAAGCGATTATCTATCTCGATAGCGTTTTGAGCCATTTCTACGTCGATATTGACCCCTCTATCGTTTATCTTTTGGTCTAAGATGTAATTAAGTCTTTCAGTCTCAGGGATTTCAAAATATTTCAATCGTTCGAGTAATTCCATTTCGGCGGCAACATCCTGCGCGCAATAATCCTTATATCTTTCCCACTTCTCGGGATCATGTCTCCGGAGGTTTCTAAATCTCTCTCCGTTCGTTTTAGTTGGCTTTACGAGGCAAGAGAAATAACGAATTAAGGATTTACCCTCTGCGCTTTTACCCTTATCCCCCATCTGTAGTGCTTTTGTTGCACCGTCTAACGACATCGGAAGTCCACAATATCCTGCTTTTACGGCTGAACAGTGCCACTGCTCTGCGGGTATGTCGTAGCCAATAGCCTTAAAGGCGTTGCGCTCAAAGTTTGCATTATGGGCGTGCTTTTCGACTGTTGGATCTTGCAGTAATTTTAAAAACAATTTAGGTATTTCGCCGCCTTGGGCTAGATCGATAGTTCTTACCCCCCCTGTTGTTGTGTCGTTTTTAATACAGTAGCACAAAATCAGTATTTCAAAATCTGGACTCTCAAAGTATTTATAAGACCCGCAACTCGTTATGTCAACACTCGAAAAAGTCTCGACGTCAATGTGTAATTCTACCGCCATAATTTCTATAGTTTTTTGTGGGCGTACGGGATTCGAACCCATTCCTGCTGCCGTGCTCCCATTACACCACCGCCCTTTGCCTGATCGACTCATAGGCGAGAGTGTTTAAGTTTAACTGTCTTAAACAACGACATTTCTATTGCCTTGATCCAATGCGCATGTCGAGGCGTATATGCGGCTACTTTATTTAAACTCGTGAACTTCGAGCATCGCTGTACCTGTTCCGTATTACTGAGAAGGGTTGCAAAAATTAAGAGAAATTAATCTCTTTGTGGAAAAATTAGGATTCAAACCTAAATTTCTGGTATATTTTATTCCGCAGTTCGAGCGCTTTATCCGTTAAACCATTTTCCCGTTTAGCACACTTTTCTAGAGGTGTGCAAGCGCCATGTTTCTAATGTTCTCTTTATGCAAGACGTTGAGAGGTTTATCGCCTTATTTCTTGCTGCGGCTCATTAGTTTTAATCTATAAATCGAATTCCTCTTCGTCGAGTTCATCGAAGACATCCTCAACTCTAACATTGGCAACGCCTAGAGGTTCGCCGTCGCTTACTTTTTGGATAGCCTCCAAGCTGGCTGTAATCCCCTTAGAGTCTTCTCTCCAGTAATAGTAGAATTCAATAGCTACATTTGCTATGCATCCGCTGTATACCTCGTCCTCGTCTGTAATTAAATTACGTCTCCTATCGACTATTTTAGGTTTTGTGGTTTTGGAGACATTTATGTAAAACCTATTCTCATAAATTTCATCGTCTTTGTCCTCGTCCCCGTCGTTAAATGAGTTTTTGATCTCTTTTTTAGGACGCTTACCTGCATATTTTTCGGTAATCATTTTTTCTTCTACCTCCTTAATTGCAGCCTTAATTTTAGCTACGGAAGCTTTGTCCGACTTATCGATTAGAAGTAAACATTTATACTTCGGTTTTTCGTCAGGTCGTTTCGGATCTGTGTAAGGTTTGAAAACACTTACATAACTTAATAGTGCTCTTACTGTAACTCTGGTCTCTGCCATAATAATTTTCTTTTTAAATTAGTGAATAGTTATCCTCGCCGATAAAAATCAGCGGATTCAAATGTATTAAATTCTTTGATTAGTTGAGGTCGAAATCGCCGCCCTCTTCGATAATTTCAGCGAAGTCCTTCTCTAATTGACCTGTGCCGTAAACGTCTCTTTTGTCATTCTCATCTACTAAAGTTGGTGCGCCTTGCGGCTTAACGATTAAATGCCCTAGCAGCTTTTCGAAATTAGCTTTTTTGAGTAATTTTTCTAAATCCCCCAGTCCTTTCAGTTTGAAGTTAACAAATTCCGCAGGTTCATATAGATTTTCCTCTAAAATCTCAATGGCTTTAAACTCGTCTGTCCATTGTCGATTAGATCTACCCTCTACAAGCTTGTAGCCCTGCCAAACTTTACCGTTTAGCGCCTCTTTTAAAACTGTCGCCTTTACGTCTTCAAGCCACTTCTTAATGAAATCTGCATTATTGTAAATGCTTAAAAGCTCTTCGTCGTTAATTAGTCCAGGATCTGCAATCTCTTCGAAATCTCGCTTTACTATTTCCATCCCTAGATCGAATAAAGCTCTGCATTTCGCTCTAGCTTTACAGAATTGGCACCAATCGCCTGCTTTTTGTTTGCCATTACCTGTGAAAGCCTCTACTGCTTTAAGCTTTAATACGTCCTCCCCCCAAGCTCTAAGCTCTTTGGCTGAAATTTCCCAACTTGAGATGTTATCGAGTCTCGGTTGGACAATAGTTAAAGTCACTTTTGCAAATGTCGTTGTGCGTTCTGCGACCTTCATCGCTCCGCGACCGTAAGTCATGAGCTGCGTATTTTCAGTAGCGTAAACTGGCTTACCTTTGCCAAATTTAAGGTCTATGACCTCAATACCCCTATTGCAAACAATTATTGCGTCAGAGGTACCAAAACCGTCTTCGATCCATTCCGTGAGATCTAAGCGTTCCTCAATTAAAAGCTTTGCGTGAGGGTCAACTCTTTTAGCCTCTGCGAATTGTTGCTTAACGTAATTGACGTAAGCCATAATAGGCTCATCCATTTCTGAATTATAAAGCTCATTCGATTTCAAAGCGGTTAAATGCTTTTTATAATCTGCCATCGAGATAAGCTTCAAATCTACTCTAAGCATGATCTCGGCGAGTTCATGCGCCAATGTGCCCTCTTCGGCGTAAACGCTTGTCTCGTTTTCGAAATTCTCTTCGAGTCTAGGCGATGCGGGACAATTGATCCAACGGTCTGAGCCAGAGGCGGAGAGAAGCGCGTGTGCCCTCTCCGCATGATTTACCTCAGCTTTCAAGGCTACTTTAATTTTGCTAAGAAATCGTAGTACTCTTGGAAGTGCTCAGGATCTAAGGTGCTGATGCCTTTTGCCCCTAGTTTTTTAAGTTTATCGATAATTGCATCACGGTGAGCAGTTACCTTTTTAGCCTGCATCAATTTGATGTCCTCAGCATCGACGCCTTCTTGCTCATCGGTCCCAGGATCTTCGGCATCCTCCCCTAATTCCATTTCGTACTCAGGCTCTTCTTCTTTTGGCTTAGCTCTAGAAGATCTCTTAGCTGGGGCTTTAACCGTTTCGGTTTTTACCTCTTCGGGTTCTATGACTTCGATATTTTTTACCTTTTTGTCGTCTTGGGCTAACTCCCCTAAGAATTTTTGAACTGCTCCAACGTTTGAAGCATCTACAGTAATCTCAATTTTAACTACACTCATTTTTGTCTATATTTAATTATTAAATCGGTTAAATCTGCTAAGTACTCCGTAAGCATTATGCCTTCTGGGTGTGACATCTTTTCAAAAAAGAGCATATTATCTTTTGATATTCGAGTCGTCATATCTGCTGTATTAAGCTCAGCGAAGTAGTCATAGATCCTAAAATACAAAATCCCTTTTTGCCCCGCGGGGGCAGACATACTCCACTCGACATCTTCGAATAAAAGCCCTATCGGTACGTTTAGCACTTCTGACAATTTGGCTATTTGCCAGGAGTTTAAAAATCCTTCGCCTTTTATTATTCGGGTAACGGCTCTATTGCCATGATTGTGTTCTGGGAAAAGATGCGAAGCGATAAACGATGTTTCTACGTTTGCCACTTTCATAATATGTCCAAGGTCTATTGTCTGCATATCTTTTGTTTTTATCTGTGACAAATCTACAACTATTTTTCAATTGCGCAAATCATTTTACGTAAAAAATTAAATTATTTTTACAGTAAACAATGCATAATTATATAAGGGGCTGATTTTAAAGTACTTAAGATTAAAAGTAAACAAAGTAAACAATAAACAAAGATTCGACAAACTATATAAAGGTCTGTATGTGTAATATATAAATACTATGTAGGTATTATATTATATATTATTATATTTATAAAGTTAGATAGTATAATAGTATATGTTGTTTACATTTTAGCTGCCGCCAACGGTGGTATGGGCGGCAGAGATATACGATACTGGAATACTTTGTATATCTCGGTTTACTTTTCGATATTAGGCATAAAAAAAAACGACCTTACGGCCGTTTATGATTTCTTAATCTCGTCGAATATCTCGTCGACCCTTCCGACGTTGTCAGTCCCTTTTACGCCTTTTTGGTTATTAATTACCATTTGGAGAGCAATAACTCCTATTGTTTTTAGGATCCTCCCAAATAGGCTTCTCGGTTTAAGATCTGTTTTTATCTGTTGCAACATATTCTTTTTTGTATTTAATTAGCAATGCCTCTCTTTTATTGTAGCCGACTAAGCCCCCATTAACTTTAATGCAACTGGCTTTAAAATCACCCCTATCGGCAATGGCGTTTAGCCCTTTGGCTTTCCAAAACCACCCCGCTGAATCTAAAGCGTATTTAAGTTGTTGCAGTTTATCCGGGTCGCAGGGTTCCCCTATCGATTTGAAATAAGCCTCTTGATTAGCTCTACCAGTAAGTTGTATGGCTCCTGCCCCTCGGTGTTTCCATCCGTCCCCAGGTACAATATTACCTAAATTCTTTTTACCCCAGACGCCGCCGTATACAGTATTGGCGATAGCCATTTGGTTCGCGGCGTGCTCGGCTGTACGACCGTACACTATGCAAGCCTGTTCAGCTATTCGATCTCTAGAGAATAGCGCTAGTAGAGCCTCGGCCTTGTAGTTTAAATTCTCTACAAATTTAGTAAAACCTAATGACTCGTGTTCGGCGTGAGCCATAAAATAGGCTCTCCTTAAAGGAGTATTAATATCATATCGTTTGAAAACTATATCTAAAATGTCTTTCATATTTTTATTTTTGTAAGTACCAAATAATCATAGCCAATAATATCGCTCCTGCGCCGCTACCAAACCATTTAACTAATTTCATGTTATCGATGAGTATTTCTATTTTATCCTCCGATTTGTTTGTTCTATTTTCCAGATCCTTCATCCTGTGCACAATACCAACACCCCCAGTATATTCATTACCAATCAATGCGCTAGATATTTTTTTAGAATCCCCTCTTATAGATTCCATATTCTCTTTCATCAATCGTAAATTGTGCTCGAGTCTGTCCATCCGTTCGTTTTCTAGTTTTTTAAGGTTTGCGTTTTCCAAAATGATGCGATAATGAAGTTTATAATTATAGAGTAGAATAAGAAGTAGTATAGAGCCTCACTTAAACAAAAGTATAAAAAATTTAATAGTATAATAAAGTACATACAAGTTAAATAGGCCACCTTAGTAGCTCCATACAGCCTATAATATATCATAAAATGGGACATAGATACAAAAACGATTACAGAATCTACATTATCAAGTACTGAGAAATTTATGCGGTAGAAATCTGTTTTAGATAAGAAAAAAGCACAAAATAGCCAGTACCATACCATATAGATTGGTAGGAACGAGGCTATTTTGTGAAAATTTTTCATAATATTATCTAGGTTTTGGTAAGCCTATATCTTCGGGTGCCGCAAATGAGTTTTGTTTTGACCCACTTACATTATGGTCTTTTGACAAAACCCCAATTAGAATAAAGCTTAATCCTAACCACAATTTACCTCCTGATAAATCTGTAAAATATCCAGATATATAAGCTTCGTGCAAAGCTGTAATAAACGGATATGATCCTGCCAAAATACCTACTAATGTTGTTTTCCAATTTTTCATGTTTATTGTATTTTAAATTAATCTGTTACGTTATAAGTTAATTGCACACATACAGCTTGGCTATTAGCACTCGTAGAAGTCCAATTCGACGTGCCTGTTGTTGCGGTATTCGTTTGAGATATGCCCGCGGATCTTACTATAGTTACAGAATCTGCAGCTGAAACACTACCGTTGTTTATTGAGGCGTTTGCTTTAATAAAAGGAAGCGAAAAAGTGAATCCTGTATTAACAGAGGGCAAGGATACGTTCGCAAATATGCTTATGATTACCGTTACTATGCTACCTATTTTAGTGTAATACGCTTTTGTACTCAAAACACTCGTTATATTTACAAGGCTTGATATTGTAGGGGAGTATGTTCCGCTATTACTCACATCAATAGCAGCCCCGTTAATCCTAACAACCCCTCCATAGGGATTTAAATCTAAAGGAACGGCCCCGTTAGATGTGCTGTCATAAGATTGAATATACCCGTTATCACTCCCTAAATATCCTAAAGCCAAACGTCTTGTCGGATTCGCTAGTGAAAAATTTGTATTAGCTGTTGCAGTTATGTTTGCTAATCCTGTTGTTGTACCGCCTCCCTTGCCTGTCAAAGTCCCTACTGTTTGCCACGCGCTCCATGAATTAGTCGCGCCTGATTTTACAGTTGAATTGCCCGCTCTAAAGCTTAATTGCGAGCCATCGGAATCTCTATAAGGGGAATTAAATTGCAATAAAGTGTTGTCTACATTATGAAATGTAGCTATAATTCCATCTAGAGGCCATGCACTTACTAACTTATCAGCTCTTTTTGATGTAAGTCCCCACCCATAAGTACTAGGTAAATCTGTAACGAGTTTAACCTCTCCCACACCCCCCGTATTTGTAAAATTGGATTTGCCTATTTCGGATGCAATGCCAGCAGGCATAACGGTATTGAAAATTAATCCTGCTATATTAGAAGTCATAACTTCTTTTGGATGTATTGCTCTGCCATCTGCAAATGGGTTATCCATAGAATATCCAGCCGCATTTGATACATCCTTCATGTAAGAATAAGTATCAATGAAAGCGCATTTAAATTGTCTTGCGACGTCTCTATATACCTGTATTAATTGGTCATAATAAGGAGCATATCTGCCATTTGGTGCGTCATTTGTACTATTAGGCATCATTAGCACAATAGAGCATGTTTGGTAAGGATTTGAGGCTCTAAATTTTGTCAATCCGCTGATTAAAGAAGCTTTAACATCAGATGGAGTTCTCCTGTTTGGATAATTTGCACCCGCATCTATTGGAGCAGCAGATCCATTTTTTAAGAACGCTGGATCGTTTATCCCCCATCGCATAATATATAAATCCAGCCCTAGCACTTTGTCTGCATCAGCATAAGTAGTGTCCCAATGTAGAGTAGCCATTCCACTATGCCCTAGATTAGATACCGTAAAGGGATAACCTCCTTGAATTCCATTTTGCAAACAAAGTGTTAAAAATTGTTTGTCTATTGTGTAATTAGCGTCGGTGATCCCATCACCCGTAGTTGTGCTATCTCCTGAGAATGCAACTTTAATGTTCCCTGTAGCTGTTTTCAATTGATTGTATACTTTTTGTTGGAAAGCCCATAAATACTCAGTACCTTCTACTAGTATGGGGCTAGGCGTATTTCCCTCTACTGTCCATGTATCCGTTGCTGTTTTTGTTAATATTCGTGTTTCTCCTTGTACAGTAACCGGAGGCAGATTTGATATAAAAGTAATACCTGTACCTGCTAATGTTAACGCCCCCGTGTTCTGTTGAGATATTTCTATTTTAGTACCTATTGGTATAGCTGTAGTTGCGTTTGCAGGTACTGTAATTGTTACAGGATCAACACTTGTAAATACTTTTCTTTTCGATAAATCGGCAGCTATTAGTGAATAAGTAATAGTAGATACATTTTCAATTGCGATAATATTATTAGCTTTAGTATCTATTTGTGTTTGTATAGCACTTGTAACCCCTTTAACGTAACTCAACTCTGCTAAGCTTGGGTATGTCGCAATAGGCAAAGACTTTATATTCTTAGAAGCGTCAAATGAGGCTACTGTATTTGCTGTTTCGCTACCTGAAAATATAGTCCCGTTTCCGTTAACTGAAAATGTAGTTGCGCCTGCCCCGTTTTGACCCATTAGAGTTGTATCTGAATCTAAAGCACTGCCCCTTTTTACCACAACTGCTCCTTGTGTTGCATTGGTTGTTATCTGAGGGGTTGTGCTTACATTATATGACGCCTGTAAAGTTGAAGTAAAATTACCTGCTAGTTTACCATTAACAACGTCTATGAACTTATAATCTATGCCATCTGTACCCGATCCCCCACTCCCCCAAGAGGTATTTCTCCTGAAAACTATCCAACCAATATGCAGTCCGTTTCTTTGCGAATTGCCATCATTTACGTAATTGTCAAATTGCAAGCCTCTTATAGCATCGTCGTAATTAGCGTAAGAATACTGACCATATTGAACACGCACAACACTTGTGGAAAACTTCCAAACTTTACAAGCCGCAAATCTATTGTTATTTGCCAACGCCGTAATGGTTCCGCCAACATCTATATTCCCAACATCTAGTGTCTGCGTATTGGCTCCGGAAGCCCCTGTTTGTGTCCGCATTTGGAAAATTGCATCCGTAGCCCCAGTAAGTGTAAAAACTGGTCTTTTAGAGTTTCCGCCGCCAGCATTTTTAAGAACTAACCCGCCAGTATGGCTAATTCTAGTTCCTGTTGTTCCAGGGCTATCGATATTACTGCCTGAATATTTAGTAAACCCTAGATAGTCTAAAACTTGATGAAATTGAACAGCTAAGCCATCCGCATATAATGGGAATTGATTTGTCAGCGTTATGTTTGCTAAATTTGAATGTACCAATACCCAATACCCTATTATAGAATCATATATTAACGGCGACGGGGCGGTTAAGGACTGAACTATAGTATTAGTAGCGTCTATCCAGATATAACTCTCAGTTTGAACGGTTCTATACGTAGCTGAAACTCCAGTTACATTTTTAGCAATTGCTATTTTAACAAATGTTACCGGATCTACAATTTCGCCTACTATTTGTAAATCGAATTTTGTACTATCGGTATTTATACTAATGCCGGATCCACTTATGACTCTTGTAGAAGTCAATACACCCAAAGCACTATCTACTCCCTGAAATTGCCCCTTTACGGTAGCCGCTACGGGGGTGTAGTTAGTTGTCGCAGGGGAAATTGTAACTGGTACATCCGCCCCTATTAACGGATCGCTGCCACCGGTCTCGTGAGTCAAATGGTGCGCAGGCAGAGGCAGGGTGTTGACGTCTCTATAATTAATCTCGCCATTTGCCTCCTGTACACTTATCTTTGTGGCAGAAGGATTAGACGCATTACCTGTTATTTTTATTTTAACAAAAGGGGTCGGATTTGTAGGCGGGGGAGTTATTTGCCCAAAGCCTAAAAAGCTAGATAGCGAAATTATTAAAAATGCGTATTTTTTCATAATTATTAATATTAATATTGGGTTATGCCTGCTATAGAAATTTGATCCAATCCGTTAGGATTGAAATCAGGATATGTTAAAGTTAAAGTTGGCCCCGTTTGCACCCAATAATAGAAATCCAAAGGGGTATTATTTATTGCGACACCTGTTATTGCGGTATTCGCAGCTACTGATATATTTTGAGGATTAGAGGTTATTACTGTTTTAAGTCTATAAGATGTGATATTGATTAACGCCCCGGTATTTGCCTTTAGTGCCAACGCCCTGAATACCGCATCCTCACTCGGCGTAGTAGCCAGATACCCGCTTCGGATATTTTGCGTAATACCCGCCAATTCTACATTTATGGGTATTTCTACGGCCAGACTCCAATAAGTGCCGTTAGAGGTTACGGCATTAAGTTCTTCGGTAGTAATTACGTCCAAACCACCCCCTACGTTATGGAAAGTGCCCTTCCCAACCAACATCCACTCCTTAGAGGTAGTTGCGGGCAGAGTGCCACCATCCGCTACGGTAGAAGGGTTAAAGGCTAAACTGTCCGAAGTTCCAAGATAGCTGCCTATAACGTCGGCAAGTTTTTGTACGGTACCTCTTTTTAAGTCCGTGCCTATCTCGTGTGGCAGATTGTCCGATAAATTGAAGTCTGCGGGAGGGAGCTGTCCAACTCTTACTGTCGTTATTAACGCTGGGTTTATCATAATTTCATTATTGCTAAAATTACCATTGAGGGCTGTATATTCTTACCTTCTCCACTAGTCCCCGAACTTGTCGTAGTCCCGCTAAGAAAAGTACCGCTTCCAGAGTCCCAACGAGCCACTTTATTAGCTAAATTACCACCTGTTTGCCCATTGTTTACATTTCCTACGGTCACATCGTGTGTGTGTGAGACCAAAATGGTATCGGCGCTTCCTAAAAAATCCCCCACGGTAGCGTGAGTAGCCCCGTAGCCCATTAGCACCCGCCCATCTAAATTATCTGTGCCGTTATTGCCATTACATATTGCCCACCCCTCCCATAATCCGCCAACTGTCCCAATACCCTGTGATGAGCCGGGAGCCATATTAAAATTAGTAGTTATGTAACCCAAACTTGGCGCACGAATATGCTTAATCTCGTACTTATAACCTGCAGTAGTTATATGGGATTGAAAAAAATCGAATAGTTGCTGTATTGTGGCTACCGATAAGATATCCCCAACTTCATGAGCGAAATTATCCGTAAAACTTATCGGGGCAACGGGCAAATCTTTTGTTTGTACCGTACTGACTATACTTGGGTTTATTGCCATTTATTTAAAATTTACTTACTCTTAATAATTCTAATCCTGTATTATCTGTTGATATCACTACATTTGGATCGCCGTTGTTTAACAGTGTAGTTCCTAAGCCAGTTTTTAATGGTTTCCCAAAGCCTGTAATAGTCCCAGAGAATGTCATAAATTCACCTACATTATTAGCTTCGCTTATAGCCGTTATATACCCAAAACCATAATCAACCACAGGGAACTCGAGCCCTTGTATCTTCCATTCTATCCGTATTTTATCTCTCTTAACAGTTGATAGTTTATCATAACTAGCAACCATAAAATCCCCTCCAACTAAAGTCGAATTAACTTGCATCCCATTAAATGAAATGCTGTAGGATTGTACTACGGGAATTGACGTCACCCACCCTGCATTATCTCTAGTAGTGGTATCTAATAACTCCGCGCTTTCCTCAAAAGTATTACCCGTCAAACATCCAATAGGCAAGTAAGTGCCATTAGTTTTAATGTATAAAATTCTATCCTCCCCTTTTATAAAGTTCATAATTCAAAAGTACAAAAAAAATTATACAATAGTGGGTTTTACCGTCTCCCCGTAGTCATTTGTTTTTAAATAATTAATATCTGAAATTTCTGGGGCATAGAGCTCTAAACTTTTCAAAGACGTAATATTAGTAAAACTGTCAAAAGTCCAAGATATTGGCATAAAAAAACCCTTTATATTATTTATTTCAATTCTAGCCAAGTAACTAACATATCCAAAAACATCACCCGTAAATAGCTTATTTGGTTTTTGCGAGATTCTTAATTCATCCTCAGCGTGTATTCGCAATAAAGGTTTGAATTGAGAATAAGTAGGGATAGGGTACAAACCCCTGGCCCATTTTTCAGTAAAGCCCACTTTATCGCTTTTATATATAGCTCCTGCATAAACGGCATTTATACTATCTCCTGTGTTAACTGAATCATTTAACTTAATTATACTACTTGGGGCGGTGGCACGGCTAACCGTGTGAAACTCGCCCACAATGTTAGCCCCTGTGAAAGTGTTTATAATCTCTATACTTTTAACCTCTGCGATAGGCGCAAAGCCACCCTGTTCGGATTTATAGGGTACGTCCATTCTTACAAACAGAGATCCTCCAACGGGTATCGGAGCTGATTTAACAGAAAAACTCACATCAAAAATACCATCCACTTGTGCACCATCTGTGTTGGGCTGCACCCCGTTTAAAAAACGCATTACATAAGTACCAGGAACACTACGCCACTCGCCGCTTTCCATCAATGAATAATCCCCGCATCTTACTATAAATTCAGTATAGACAGGATATCCGTAAGAAACCACTCTTGTTTTAAATTCGATACTTTGATTATCTAATAAATTAATGTTGATTACGTTATCTAATGCAATTGTCGAAGTTTTCGGGATTGTCGCCGCTTTAAAAGATATCCCATTTTCGCTAACCGGGTCTATCACTAGATAGCCTCTGTTAGGCGATTCGACCCAAGTACGAACAACCCAATTATTATATATTTTAGTCCCCGCCTCATGCTGCAGCTTGCCATTTTCCATTAGGCTGTTTGCAAAACCGTATTTGTACCCAACCCTAAAAGCTGAGATAGCTCCTTTAATTTCAATTTGTTGATTTGTGTTGCAGTGGAATAGGCCAAAATTATCAATTTGACTGCCTATTTTTCTATTAGTGTTAATCTGCCTTAACCCAGTGTATATGTTATTTGTTTCGTAATTTTTAAAGAGCGGGTAGGGATTTCTATAAATATCGTTTGGCCTATAAATGTGCCACCCTCCCTCTTGCTGAGTTATTACGGCGGAAAAAATAGTTAACACGTTTGTTAACACCTCTAAACAGCTCATTATAGTACCATCGTCATCTCTTACAAATCTATCTACATTTATATTCGCTAATGCCAAAACATCCGTGTTGGCATCTGGCGATACTATCCCATCATAATAGAGTTCTACAAAGGTATTTATATCTAATTGCAGTCCTGTTCTATTTAAACAATTATAAATAACATCTAAAAAACTCATTTTACCACTAAAAGAAGATCCGTTTTTATTCACAAAAGATAAGTCGGAAAGTAATCCTAATCCGTCAACTGCTTGTACATTTATGTCCCATACATCATTGACAAAAGATTGAAATATTCCGTCTGGTTTTAATATTCCAACAAATTGTAAGATAGTACTCCTGTAAAACTTTACTGTAAAATCCCCCTCATTTTGGGTGTATAAATCTTCAAAAGATAAATCTACGGAAGCGGTAATTGCTAAGTCTAAGGACGTCCCTCTTATTGGATCTAAATGACTCACTACCGCGTTTTTAGATAACGAACATCGCCCGCTTATTTCTTTAGATGTTCCAGTAAAATTTTTTTGGTATATTTCGCACCTATAAAAATCATTGACTACATTGGCATACTCGAAAAAATATTTCGGCGCTGTAGTTACTGTCGGGTTGTTGCTAAACATACCCAGACCTATCCTATCGTTAAAAATAGTGTCGTTATAGGCGTCATTCTCAAAAAAAACAGCCTCGAAAGAATTATAAAATGCCGTTATTGTCCATACGCCAGTATTCGATATTGCGTAATTGACAGGAACACTCGCAGAAGTAAAATTATTATTCTCAAAAAAAGCCTTTAAATTTATAGCCGATTCATACTCATTCGCACCTATTAAAACTTTACCTAAAGGGTTTGATGAAACGTCAGCAGGATTACTGGTAAACGCTACCAATATTTCGCTAAGCCCGTTTAAGTAAATTACAGGAATGCCTCCAATTGAAGCTTTTACCGAAATAGTATCTCCGTTTATTGAATTTGCGAAAAAACCCACTCTATATCCTTGATCTGCCATTATATCGTTATTGCCCCTCCTAGGCGTTTGTTAGCGTCTAAAGTATTCCTTAAGACCCCTATTAATTTGCTGCCTGCAATCTCGAATACAACCGTTCCACCTCCTCCAGAAGACGAAGACCCACCGTAAGAACTGCTAGAAGCTGGAGAGCTATAAGAAGCTCCCGTACTGCCCCCTGAGGTCGCGGATCCTCCTGATACCCCTCCCGCTCTCAGTGCTTTTGATTTAGCCGAGAAGGCGCTGCCTATGGCGACCAAAGCAACCCCCGCCGCAATAGCCGCGTAGCCGTTTCCACTTTTTAACGCCAAATCTGCTAGCACTAACCCCGTACCTGTGGTTATTAAAAGCTTTCCAAAATCCGTTAAGAAAGAACCCAATATGCCCAATAGAAATTCGCCCGAATTTTCTAAAACATTTCCGCCACTGGCTATCGAATTGCCTATAACCTCCCCTAAACCTGCAAATGTATTAGCTATAGTGCCCTTGATTAGCTCATTAAAGCTCTTATCTAAATCGTTAAGTATATTTTGCACCCTTATGCCTTCCGCAGTTAAGCCTCTCGTGTCTATTATAGGCTGTAGAGGTATGTTAAGGACGATAGGCTCGTTTTTAAATTTAGCTAAATCCTCGCTCAGCCTATCGCGCATTATGGCCAGGAGCTTATCGTTTTGCTCGTCTGTGGATTTTACAGGTTTTATTTCTGATACCACTTCGAGCTTAATATTAGCTTTAGTTTTTGCCTTATCGGGGGCTTTATTATCTCCAAAAAAATTAAAATTAAAGCCTTTAGCTATCTTAGCGGCCTCTTCGTTGAATTTAGCAGCTATGCTAAGATTTTTATTAGCCGCATCTTGATTAATTTTAATTTCCTCCTGCTTCCTCGCTCTCAGTTGCCTTTGTAAATTAGCTTGCACGGCGTCGTACTGCTCTTTACTTCGTATCTGTGTTAAATCCGCGTCCAAAAGAATATTGCTAAATTCAGCTAACTTTTTTTGTCTAGATTTTTCCGCCTCTAGAGTTTGTTTCGCGGCATCTTGGCTAGCTATATTCGCTGCCGCTTTTAACAGCGTCATTTTAATATAGGCATCACCATTTTTAACCAATTGTGCCTCAGCATCACTTAGGTTAGTGACCAATCCAGTAGTTTTACCAATGGTCTCATTATAATGTTTTACAACCTTGTCTTTATTTAAAAAGCCTTCTTTAGCAAGTTTTATTTCTGAGGATAACTGGGATACGTTTTCAGTAGCTTTTACAACATCCTCACTGGCGAAAGCCTTATTTAAATCGGTTCTCGAAAAGTCTTCTGCGACCCCTTTTAGATGATTTAGAACGTCCGTAAAAGTTAGCCCCTTTTGAGCCATAACAGTTAACCCCGTAGTTACAAGAGAGATCGCCAAAAGGATACCTCCTGGGCCTAGTAAAGAAGCTCCTACGGCTTTTAGGGCATTTCCCGCCCCTCCAGAAGCTTGTGACAAATGTCCAAAAGATTCTACGGTAGCCGTAATGTTATTCCCGATACCGATTATTCCGAAAGGAGCATCCTGTGCGATGCGCGAGAACTGCATAAGCGCATTTCCTCCGTTAGCGACTTTAGGAGCTAATCCTGTAAAACCACTACCCGAGTCTTTTAAGGCCCCTTTTAAGTCCCCTAATGATTTTTTGGCGTCCTTAATCTGCGCATTAATTTCAGTCGTATCTATACCCAGCTTAATCTGCTGGACTTTTATTTTAGATAGATCCTTTATATCCGCCTCTACCTCTTGGATCTTTTTATTGAAATCGGAGGTATCCGCGCCGATTTGTACTTCTAATCCTGTTGCCATCAGCTTGTCTGTTTTATATAGTCCTGCATCGCCTCCATAAATCGTTGTTTTTGCGCTTCTGAGACCCTAGAATTCTGCCTAGCATCCAAGTCTAATTTCATAAATTGTCCGATTGATTTCGGCAAAGTTTTGGGGTTCATATGTGATCCGATCATCGAGTACCAAGCGACTATCCTTATCTTCTCCCATTCCCTATCCTGTATTCGCCTATAAGCGAATAGGCGAATTTGAAATTCGGCGAAAGACATATCGTAGATACGTTTTAATTTCCTAATTCCCAATTCGCCTATCGCAAAAGATATAACGTCCTTTTTGAAATCTACTTTTTCAGAGCTTTCACTTTTTTTTTATCATCCTCTGGAACATCTTGCGTCATAGCCGTAATGTACGCAGCCGCAAAGTCTTTTAGGAATTGCCCCGTAATACCTCCGTTCTCATCGATGTAATCAAAGATGTCCTCTTGTGTAAAATTAGTGTCCAAACCCAATCGTTTGCAGGCGTATAACCTTGAATAATAGACCAATTTAGGGAATAAAACGGCGTCCTCAATACCTGAGAACTCTTGCAATTGTTTGCCCGTACCCTCTATTAACTCGTTTAGGAAGCCCAGCCCTAGATAGTACCAAATTCCTAATAATTCTATTTTAGTCTTTTGCATAATTACGGTACTATTGGGCTAACGTTAACAATTGCACCGCTGCCCTCCATTGTAAGTGAGAATGTACTGATTTCCTCCCCAGCTCCTTGGGTCAACTGCAAATTGGTAATAATCGCAGTACCATAGTAGATAGATCCAGTTGCACCCGTATCATATTTCCACGTTTGGGCTACTTTTGTTTGCTGCTTAGTCAATAAGTAATCGTGCGATGCCTTCGTAACCTCTCCGCCTACAGAAGTGGTGTCGATGTATTCGCCTTCCGCGTCAAGTGAATAGTCGAATGTGCCCCCCTGCTTAATCGTTAGACCAGGATTGCATTTTGTTTGAGAAGTTATAACGCTCACGGTACTAGCTAGACCGTTCGAGGTTAAACAAGCGATAGGGCGGTATATAGTACCGTCGTGGATGTACAAGATCCCTAATTCCCCCTTAACTGGTAAAGCCATATTATTTTATATTAGAGTTAAATTTAATCTGAGAAAAGAACGAAATATTACTTCCGTATCCGTTATTGTTTCTAGTTGATTTTCAAATGATATAAATTGATCCACATTTTGAAATCCCGATACGACTAACGGCGCATAAAGCAACGTGTGTATAGCCTGCTCAATATCATTTAATAATAACCGGCTCGCTGTATTTCCGCTTGACGTCTGTTTTGTATAAATTTCTATGAGCAAATTACAATCCCAACGATACTCGCATTTATTAACCCTTTCAACCTCCTTAGTCTGTGCGGTTAATAGAACGTATTCATTAGGAGCATTCACAGCTCTAGAGTCGAAACTTTTTATAAGTTTAGTTGATACAATGATACCGTTTATTTTATCATGCACCGCCTTTCTTATGAACTTATCAGGATTTACAGTTACCATGATTCAAAGATAGTAAAAAAGTTTATATCCGTCGTTTAAAACGCTCAAGTAGTTTTTTTAGATTGGCTAAATAGTCCTTTTTGCCTTTCTGATAAGCGGGAAAAAGAAAAGGTTGAGGATTCACTCCTGCCCCCAATATCTTGGCAAAAATAGGATAGGCTGCCTCTTCGGGGATACCTTTTGCACGGCACCAAATCCTAATCGCCTCTAGTCCCTGTTCGAACGTTCCGCCTCTATGGCCTTTAAACTGTGCCGCCATTTCGGCGAACTCGGCAGGAACCCTCACTTTTGAACCTGTGCCGAACTCCATATAGGCCCCGTAATACTCATTTACGGTCACTGCTTGTGTTAAGGCGTTGACTTTTCTTTTACTTATCGATTGCGCTAATTTCCCAAAGTTCTTAGGCGCTAATTTCTTTGCATCCCCTTCAATTTGAAAGGCTATCGCTTCCGTCTCGAAGCCTATTTGCTTTTCAGCATCTACTCCGAACCTTCTGAGTTCCGCTATTACTTGCGGTATGCCCCTAACCCCCTGCGATGCCATTGGCTGTGATATTTATTTCTCTGAAAAGCTCATCGGCGTAACTTATATCGTTCACAACGAACTTTGACCCTCGATATAGTATAAAAAGATTATCTATATAAGGCGTAATAGCCGCATTAGCTCGGATCTTAAAACTATAATTGTTCTTAATATCCGATGCCCCTACCTGATTATCGCGAAAAGCTGAATTTTGTTTGACCTCCGCCCAAAATGAACCGATCAGATTATCCACGGGGGCAGTGCCACCAAAACCGTCGTCTATTGACGAGGTTTGGTAAATATTTATCTTTTTATCGTATTGGCGTGAAATCATTATATAAATCGTCTATTGGCGTGAAATCATTATATAAATCGTCTATAGGTGTCGATAGCTTGATAAACCGATTCAGGTATTAGCGTTGTATTTACTTGTTTTTCAGACTCATAGTACCACACTTTGATAAGTTGCAGAGCTGCCTGAATTAATTCGTCTGGCACATCCGCGGGATCTACATATCCCACATTAAGCATAACGATTTTTACATCTGGGAATATTGCGAATGTCGAAAAATAGCACACAAAAGGTGCGGGGTTTGTCGTAATAGAGTTGATCGGGTAATCATATACTTTTACTTGGCAAGAACCCATATAGGTTTTCTCCTGTGCAAACATAATGTGATTAGTTCGCTTTTCGATAAAACGCAAAGCACCACTAATCATAGAAGTTATTTCGGCGTCATCTTCTGTGAGATCCGCGTCTATCCGCAAATAGTTCTTAGCTCTTGCTAAGGCTATGACATCGATATAAGCCATCTAATCTATCTTTTTTACTGATTCTAAGAAATTCTCTACGTCGGCATGGTACACCTCTGTTAAACGCTCTTCTACGGAGATACTATCCCCCTCGGAGTAATTAGTTTTTATTCTACCTTTTCTCTCGTCTGAAAGTAGATACTTTCCGAAATTCACTAAATCTTTTCTGTTAAAATAAGTTACCATCTTCTTTATTTTTCATGGTTTCTGCCTACTCTTTAGATTTTCGGCTTACTCTGTTTTCGTTTCGCAATATGGCGACTCGCTATAAGGCGTACCGCCTCTTCGGCTCCTAGGCTTATTTTACCACCTATTGAATAGCTTTTTTGATTGGAGAGCTTAAAGAAATTCGCTATAACGTGGTAATCTTTCATAGTTAAGATCTTTTAGATTATCAAAGATATAAAAAAAAGCCGATACTTTCGCATCGGCTCAAAAAACTACAACTATGAAAGAGAAAAAAAATGAGTGCTATTTATAAATCGAAATCCTCGTCTTCGATTTTAGGCTTTGCGCCTTTGGCTCTTGACGGTCTTTTATAGGGGGCCTTAGCAACTGCTGCATCAACTGCATCAACTGCATCAACTGCATCAACTGCATCAACTGCATCAACTGCATCAACTGCATCAACTGCATCAACTGCATCAACTG
>JAYUAP010000147.1:0-3052 GCA_043741255.1 Candidatus Saccharimonadota bacterium
TGGTAGAACTTAGGCGGTCCACCTTGCCCGTACAGATAAAAATGCGCAACAATTTGACATCCAAACGAACCTGAATACGAAATGCCACCGGTGTACTGAAACAACCGACATCTAGTTGCCCCACTAGGTGCGATGGCGACAATGCGAGACTCGCTCTCTAATCCCTGAAGAAAAGACGTTACTCGTCGCCCTAAATATTGTTCCGAATCGTTTAGAAAAACTAACGAAAACGTGGCAGTATTTGTGCGCCAACCAGTTCCATGTAAATCCACGCGCACTACGTCGCCACCAACCACTCGGATATCCGGAGAAGATAAACGCCTAGAAAATTTTACGGTTGAGTTATTACTGTTGTAAGGAAAAAAATTAGCCCAATCGACATAGGCCAAATTACCGTAGTTTGGGCTATTCGGGCCAAGATTAAATTGGGCAAAATCTTCAAAGCCAGCATACGAAGATGCTGAAACAACAGGTCCATTAATCTGACTCAAAGGACCTGACATACGAAGTACAAACTCCCGCTCACCGTACGAAGAAGAGTCGAGCGTAGCAGTAACTGAATCTAATAACGTAGAAGGGTTTTGCGTGTAAGGAAAAGAATCGGAAGTCGCCCATGCTGTTGTTGAAGCCCGCACTCTATAGGTAACAGTGGGAGACGCTATGGCAGGAGGACCTAAGCGCATTAAAAAAACATCAGTAACGCGATTCACACTTTGATAGGTAGAAGACCCGATACCACCAGAAGGCATTGCCACTTGGGTTACAAATTCAAGA
This sequence comes from Candidatus Saccharimonadota bacterium, assembly GCA_043741255.1. GTDB lineage: Bacteria > Patescibacteriota > Saccharimonadia > Saccharimonadales > 2-12-FULL-41-12 > JALHOM01. The sequence continues at coordinate 775 of JAYUAP010000147.1, forward strand.
AAAGCGTCAGTTCGGGAGCCTATAACGCTTCGATATGTCGTACGATTACCGTAATACCAACCTGTTACGTATCCCATACTTGTATTGCTTGATTGTGTTGATGATACAACTGTAGAAGGCCAGCAGCCGACAAAAGAATCTTTTACATTTGCAGACCAACCCGAACCACTTTGATCGACCAAATCAAAATACGGCGCTCCCGCTTTTACTAGCACAGCGCTGTCTACGGCAGTATCGCTTGCTAATCCATAAGACATTGACGCAGCCACAGTATCAATGCCGGTTTTTAAGTCGTTAGAAGTTGACTCAGCACTAGCATGTAGGTAAGTGCCCGTCGTTGTCTCACCCTGATAGACGTACATACTCCAAGGCATATCAGTAAGAGTTTCGCCTAGATAAAGCCCCGCTGCACTAAATCTAAAAAGCCGTCTAGGTGGATTCTCGCCTCCACTTAGCCACGAACCATCGCGCTGTTGACGGCACCAAGCCAAATCAGGGTGATTAGTAGAGAAAGCGACAAAAGGAAAGTCCGCGACTTGTTCTGCCAAAATCGAACTACCTGTAACCGTAATACGAACAACCCATTGAGCGTAAGGACTAGAATTTGTATCTTGATAACACACTAAAGCTTGAGTCGAATTCAAGCGAACAGACCATCTAATACTTAGTCTGGAAGGCATATAAGCGTATATAGTGCCACTACTATATGAAGGCACGCCATCCCATTTAGTATTCGTTATAGGTGCAATGGCCTGAGCGACTTGATAAACGTCGCCACTATTATAGTTTTGCATTAATTTGTAATCAATGCTTACTGGGGTATTCCCGGACAACGTAATTCTATAAGCCCAGTGTCCTACAAAACCAACTGCTACCGTTGAAGAAAGTCTTACCCAAGCAGTCGGGGTATGTGGCGTATAAGGCAATGAAGCGTAGCTAAATGTGGGGCTAGATAAATCAGCGATCGAGCCTATCGAAGACCCCTGCGCTCCGACCAAGCCTGTTGAAAGCGGCGTAGTAACTCCACTGCCCGCTGGCGGAGGTTGATATACCGAAAAAATATAGCCTGTAGCGTGAGCATCCGCATCTGAATGAACGCCGAAATAACCTGTACTTCCATAATTAGGAAGTATAAAAGAATCGCGCACTACAGAAGTAGTAGCCTGCGATGTGTCCAGGCTTTTAGACAAGGAAGAAGATCCGATACCTATTGTATGATGATCAAAATACAACGTGCCTGAGCTAAGAGCAATAGCAGCAGCATTATCAATTCGTTGCGTCCACATCGAACAAGATGTTGCGCCTACATAAGCCACTAGCAATGCTCTATTGACGTCAGCTACGGGTACATAAATATTATTTACATACCCGCCCGCTGGCCCAAATTGTCCGTAGACTGTGTTATTTTGGCCAAATCTCAAAGGGGAAGAAAAAGAATCCAATTGAGCTTGAGCGAGGATCGGCGATGTCGGCTGATAGCGCGTATAGTTCGGAAAGTCTTGCCAGTTTAATATTGGCCCCTTGCGAAAAGATACTTCCTTTGTCGATACGCGCTCAAGACGCCAAGTTTTATAACCAGGCATCACAATACCGAAGCTCTAAACGCTGTATATTTATCATCTACTGTGCCACCCTGTATTACGCACGAAACTTGAGCGTATATGGCTACCCAAAGCCAAGGCGGCGTTGTACTCACAAAGTTCCAGCTTGCGTCCTCAGCAAAAACGCCAGTAAGAGTGGCACCTTCAGATTCTTTACCCGGATAAAACCCGGCACTTTCTGTAACTCCATTCGGTAGTAAACCACCCCAGGCAATTATAGGCTTATCAGCTTGTACATTTCCTTGAAAATCCGTCCAATACCCTAAAGTAGTAAAGGGATTACCGTTCGCTGTTAGTCTCGCTGTAGTGATCTTATAACCAAATACAGCAATAGAGAAAGTAGTAGCGATACTCGCTCTAAAACTAGAACGAACTATTTCTCCTGCTTCTCCCGCCCCTACTCGTACGATTTTCCAAGTGTTAGCTGTCACTGCTGTAGGCGGCATCCTACCGGAACCTGCTTCGCAATCCCACGGGGCAAACCGCTCTTCGATAGCTTGAGATGCCCGCTGGTTACGAAGCCCTCTCTTAGAGGCATCGTTGGCATCGCGTGCTCTAGCTATCAAAGCGTCCACTGCCGAAATATCTTGGGATTTTTCATCAACTGTCAGAGTTACGGTTCCGTCTAAATGATTTACCTCACAGCGAGAAATATGAAATACTATTCCCAAATCTTT
>JAYUAP010000148.1:0-1114 GCA_043741255.1 Candidatus Saccharimonadota bacterium
AATGGATTGACGGAATGCCTATTCTAGTCATGTTCCATAGTGATGATTTTCGATGGTGTGGACCTCCTAACATGCTGTCCGAATGGGATGCATTAGTCAAAGCCTTTGAAGGATCCAGGTATAAAGTTAAAGATTGCACGAATGAACCTTTTGTTGGGATTACTGTGACATATGACAAAGATGGTAACTATTATTTGGATCAGAAAAGAGCTATAGAAGGTGTAGTAAAGGCTGCAAAGTTGAGTGGAGCTAAGATACAGAAATTGCCGTATCCTTTAGATGGGAAGTCACTATCTAAGGAAGACAATGCCAAGGATGATTCTGAAGTTAGAGAGGTTGCCAAGACACCATTCAGAGCAATTATCGGAATGTTAAGTTACATCGCTGGACACACGAAGCCGGACATAGCGTATGCCCTAAACGTACTATCGAGGTATTGTAACAATCCGGGAAGAAGACACGTAGTCTTCTTAAATCATCTTGTGAAATATTGCGAGTATTCCAAGAATGATCGTTTGAAGTTTTATGCTCACCGTGGTCCATACGATGCAGAGACTATGAAAGGTTTGACGCAAGCGAGGTTCCAATGTGATGCAGATCTAGCCGGTAACCTAGATAATCTTCATTCAACAAGTGCACATATTGGATATATCGGTAATGACAGTGTTGTAAGTTTTACGTCAAAGACTCAGGGGAGCTTGTCTACTTCAACAGCTGAATCTGAGATTAAAGCGGTTAATCAATGTCTGAAGGAAGAAGCTCTTGCAATGAGAGGTATGTTAATTTTGATGGGATTCCCACAAGATGCAACTATCATTGAAGAAGATAATCAAGCATGTGTGTATGCTTCTGAAATACCACATTTGACTAGAGGTATGAAACATCTTGACTTAGCAGAAATGTTGATTAAAGAAAAAGTTGAGTCAAATGAAATTAAGTTATTAAAGGTGGCATCAGCTGATAATACCTCTGACTTAGGTACTAAGAGATTAGCACTACCACTGTTTAATAAATTAACCTCACGTATCATTGATAAATCACTCAGAATTAATTTATAAATTATTCATGTTCATTTTTAGAAATTCGTGTTTTAAATTACAAAACTGAAAAATTA
>JAYUAP010000149.1:0-1113 GCA_043741255.1 Candidatus Saccharimonadota bacterium
TCAGTCGTTAGTCCTACTTGTAATAGTCATACTTAGATGGCTATTGAAATAGGCCTACGAGCCTATTTCTTTGGGTTTAGCTTGGGGGATACCGGCCGGGGTGGCCGAAAATCAGCGGTCAAAGTTCGTAGACCGAAGTTCTAAGCTCGTAGGTCTTACCGCTGATTTTGGCAAACGTTGGGCTGAAATCTGTGGCCGTAATCGACGAACGCCCAACGTTTTGCCTAAATCAGTGGTCATCGATTTAAATTCGTAGACCTTGGCATTTTACTCGCGGCTTGGGGGGGAGACAAGCCGTTTGTGTGTTTAAAATGACGATTTGTGTGTTTAAAATGACGATTTAGGGCCGTTTTTGTGCACGGTGCAGTGTTCGGTGCGGTGTTTCGTAAACGTCAGAACTTTATTATTTATGGCCGTATATATACGTATGTATATCAGTAGATATATATATATTATTATAATAAAATAATAAACACACACACACGTACACACTCACATACCAAGACTAACCGCTAAAATAAATCGAAGCTCTCGCTGACATTCCCCGATCTACGAGCGACGATCTAAGTCCCTCGATCATCACTGCAGGGCGACGATCTAAGTCCCTCGTCCTTAGCACATCGTACCACGATCTAAGTCCCTCATACAAAGCACATCGTCCTGCATTCGCATTGTCTCCCCCCAAGCTAGTAAAGATAGTAGACAACTACAAACGCCACAAGCATGGCAACATCACAATAAGTAAGTTCAAACATATTAACTCCTAAACACTTCGAAAAAATAAACACGCAATCGGCCAATTTTAAAACGGCCATATAGGGCTCAAAAGGAGGCCACGTCGAGCCGAATACGTCAGGCCCTGACAGGCCTATACCGAATATTTTAAATCGAACGTGGGCTCCTCGGGCAGCGGTCGTTGATAAAAGAAATAAGGGCGAAATAATCGCCCTATTGTATCCCCCCAAGCTAAGCTCGGTTATATCATTGATAGTTGTTTAGCTCTATTATCATCTCACCAACCTCAGCATGAAGTATTTCTAACACGCTTAATGCTTCGCCCAACTCAGTTATCATATCTTTACCTGGAAACGCTTCAAGCTCGCTTGTATTGTA
>JAYUAP010000150.1:0-7145 GCA_043741255.1 Candidatus Saccharimonadota bacterium
AGGGAGCAGATGCTCTAACCCAGGTACTGGACGAGGAACTCTAGATTCCGTCAGTCGGTACACTTGGGGAGCATCTGCATCCCTTGTTTGTTTTGAAGCGATATCTTACTGACTCCTTTTCTGTTTTCATGGCAAATCGCCTAATGTCCTGTGGGCGAAAAGTGCCAAAATTCACCAGAGTATTGATAAATCCCGTACTTTCGAGCATTGGCGTTAAGCCAGTCCCAAGTACGGTGACCTCTCAGAGTACAAAATCCTCCAGTCCAACGACAGTTGGCGGTTGTGTTGTATACACCGGCGAAGGCAAAATCAACCGCAGCGCCTTGCTGGTGTTTGGAGTAGCCAGGCTGTGCAACAATTGCTCGGTTTCTTCCGAGACTGTTCCACAGTTGTTCCTGGTGGCTGTAAGTCCGAAAACTACTTGTAGCCGAAAGCTTGATGCCGTCCGCACGAGCAGCACGAATCATCCGTGAGTAGTTGCTGGACACAACAGAGCTTACAAGTGCTTGATTTTTTGCACCTTTGACTCCGAAGCCTCCGTGACTTTCCTCACTTGAACTGTAAACAAGAGTTAGGGCACACAACCGAAGTTGAGTACTAACCCCTTTGATGTAGCCGTTGTAGAGACCAATGTCCTGAGTACCCTTCGCACACGTAACTTTGGCTGCTCCCTTGCCAGGTATGAAGTCTGGTTTGTCATCATCGTTCTCCTGAGCGATGACTTCGTTCAGCGCGTATATTCCGGCACGGATGTTGTCGGCTGTCGCTGAAACGTCTTTGTTGGACAACAGAAAGTGGTCCAGCACAAAGTAAAACAGTGTAACAACGACCAAAAATCTGATAACACGTTTCATCCCAGGCCTCCGTTCAGCCGCTGATAAACGGAATACTACCGTAATTGATAGCCAGGATGACCAAAGTGACCGCCAGGATTAACATAATAATCCTTCTTTTGTCAAAGTTGGAGACATGGAGGTTTGCGAGTCCGAAGCTTCGGGGTTTTCCGATTTCTCTCTGAGACTTCTGAAGTTTCTCGATTTTCTTGATTCGAGAGACAACCTTTCCGCTCACTTCAGAGAACGTGGAAGACGAGGCGTCATCCAAGTCGGCCCACGCCACAGAGAGAGGGTCTTCCTCTTCGCTGAGTATCGCACCCAAACCTCGTAGGTTTCTGGCGACAATCTGGAGAGTTTGGGCGGCGGCGACCAAGTTTTGATGAGACTGCTCATGCAGAATCGCTCTGTCTTGAGGTGAAAGCCTTGACACTCCATGTACAGGTGGGACGACAAACTCCGGCGGTACGGGGAGGTATGCCCCACTAAGTTGGTCTCCATCCTGGTCAGAAGGTTGACGAGACAGTGAGTTTTTCAACTTTACTCCTTAGATGGTGATTTTGTGTGCTTGCCAAGGACTACGAGACTACAGCTTGCCCCTGCCGTGACGTCGTGATGTACCAAAAACTTGAAGCGATGGGAAGCTCTTTCTGAGAAATCCCCAGACCATTACAGCTATCGCTCCGATAAAAGCGACGAGTAGCAGTTTCCACTTGCGGTCGAGGTTCTGAAGTTGCTCTTTTAGCGACACATCTGCTGTCAAGAGTTTGATGGCTTTCGCGCGCCATGCATTGGTTGCCTGGTCTTTACAAATCAGAGGTTCAACCTGCTTGGCGAGACACGACTTCAGGGCGTTACGACTGGCGATGTTGGCAGGAAGGGTTACCTGGTCGAATTGAACCAGAACGTCGACTGCTTCCTTGCACTTTCTGATTTCATTCCTCGTGGCTTTCTTGATAAACGAACAAGTATGCGTTACCTTGTCTTTCGACCCGATTTCCGACTGGATAATTTGATACGAAATATACTTCTCGATTCCCCTGTTTTTTGCGAACTCCGCCTTGGTAATCGTGGCCTGTTTTTCCGACGACACCAAAAGTTCGTCCGCGTACAACTTCGGGATTGATTTCAGGATTTGGTCGAAGGCACGTCCTTCCTTGGGCATTTGCGCTTCGTAGATTCCCACCTTGGAGGTAATGACGATTTCTGGTGGAAAATCACAAAAGGCGACACCATCCGGAACCGTCAAGACAGGTGCACGGCTTTTTCTCAACGCAGACTGCACTTCATTGAGCTTGCAATCCTGCTTGGCCGTGTACTTTGAAACTACCGCTTGAAACAGTGGTCGCTGGGCTTTTAGTAGCACAGCAGTTTTTCTCACTTCTGGACGTGCAGAGCTTAACAAAAGCTTGAGGCTCACGGGGTCTGCAAGGCTTGCGAGCTGTTTTGCTCGAGTTACCTGTTGCTGAAGTTCGACAGAGTTCCAAAAGTTGTCTGGAATTCCTTTCAGATGATTTCCGATGTCCTTTTGAAGCCTGTCTTTGGTGGTCGTGAGGGGCTCGGAAGCAAGAAAGCTTCTGACGTAGTTCCTCGCCTGATCTCTTTCCGGGGGTGGAGTTCCTGGGTCTGTCAACAGCTTGATTCTACTACGCAAAGTATCGCTTTTGGCGAAACACTTTGCCCAGTTGAATTCTGTCTTGTTTTTCTCGCAAAAAGGCACGAGGTAATACAGGCCTTCGACCTGCTTTGCAAGTTCGGTGTCGGACTGAACTGTTTGGGACGGGACTCCAGGACGTACTGGGACTGGCTCTGGAGACTTTGAGCTGTCCTTTTTTCCCAAAAAAAGCGGAAGTGATGCAATCGACAAAAAGATTGCAACAATAACGACAACATGACCTACACTCGGCTTTTTCATCGGTTTTACCTCCGACTATTTCGTAGGTTTCGTCTACGTCGTTTACGCCGTTTTCTGCCTGCGATAAACAGCAGGTAAAAGACAGCAATAACGATTGCGACATTGATTAGCGTGTGAAGCAACGACACAGCCGCTTTAACGAGACCGTCGAGTTTCACTTTTTGTTTCTTGAGACTTTCTCCCAGCTTATAAAAGCCAAGATACGGGTCAACCTGAGACGGGTCTGTGATGTGGTTTGTAGGTGGGAACGCCTTGTTGCCTAGAAGTTGTTCGGCACTACTTTCCCATCCAGGAAAGTAGTTTCTACGACTGAGGTAGGCCGAACGACTTGGTCGCTGAATTTGAAGCGCAAGTTCCAAATACGAGATTTCATCACGGTTGTGGATTGTAGCCATTCTGTCGTAAAACAGATTGGTTGAAAAAGCAGGGTCGGTCCTTTGACCAATTGTTCCCCAGGTTGAACGTTGCTGGAAAATTCCAACACTATCCCTATCTCCATGATCAAGATTAAGGATGCTCGACTCCTGAACAGCGACCATCAAAGCGATCTTTACGTCACGTCTGTTGAACCCCCGACTTTTTCCAGAGCTGATGATAATCTGTGAATTACGTACCTGCTCGGTGTTAATCGGGCGACCCTTGATGAATACACCTTTTGAGTTAACCTTGCCCCACGTGGTGCTTTTAGCTGGCAACTTAACAGGCGAGCTGCTAGCCAAAGCCGTACTGGCGGAAAAAAGAACTATTGCTATAACCGCAAGTACGAGTCTGCAAGTTCGCATCTCGTCCCCTTTTTTGTCTTTTGCCGTACACTGATAGCAACTTTTGATTTAGACAATTTAAAAAGCACACAGACTGCGAGCTGTGTAAAAATAAATTAAACAAAAATCAAAAATTGCTATCAGTGTACAGAGATAATAATTTTTATTTTGGTATAGATTGTTAAAAAACCGATTCGCAGTAAACGGTTCCCACTCAGGCGTATAATAGGGCGGAGACCGTTATTACACGCAAATCATATTTATATTCTACTATCTTTTATATCTTCAATCAACTTTATTATAGTATAAACATTTTATTAAGATAACATCTTATAGTTGACTTTTTAACAACTAATAATTCCGCTTAACAGATTGGCCTACTAGACTACGACTCGTTTGGCGCGTTTTACTCGAGTTCGGCTTCGTCCCGACGGAGTTACAAGTTTTTTTAGTTTATCGTCTAATAAATCAGCTTTTCCGGCTTCGCCTGACTGCCGGTAAGCTTCCGCTAGTAAATTGTAGGCTTCGTGAGTTGGTTCTAGTTCTACGGCTTTTTCTAGTTCTATTATCATACGCTTTTCATTGCCAAGTTTTTCTAGTGCTTTGGCTATGGCAATATGGCGAGCAGCCATTTCTTCATCTAGTTTTAATGCTTCGTCAAAAGCTGTTACAGATTTTTGGTAATTTTCTGTTTCATAAAAAATTAGCCCCAAGTTGTGTAAACTAGAGGCTGTCGGTTCTATGCTGCAAGCAATTTCAAAACAATCAATCGCATCTTTATATTCTTTTTGCTTGGCGTACAAAATTCCCAGTCGGTTATAGGCAGCGGCGTTCTTTTCATCAATTTTCAAGATAGCTAACAAAGCCTTTTCAGCCTTTAATAACCTGTTTTCACGCATACCTTGGTGAACTATGTCCCATAACCGGCCCATGCGGTCACTTATTTTATGCGGGATATCTGGATGCTCTTCATCATGCCTAGAAAACGAGCGAAGTGACAACATACCAATTCCAGCCAATATTAATAATTCATACATAGTGTTCTGACCATTATAACACCCCTAAATCTTTTAAATCTTTAGCAGCAGTCTGGTTAGGGCCAGTTTTTTACTGAGCCCCGAGGTAACATCATCGATACACTCATTGATATAAACCAATCTCTTGTAAGCGGTTTTGATGTCTGCATTTTTTGCCTGTTTTTCAATCATTTGGTTATATGAAGCATTCAATATTCTAAATAGTCCATCTAAAAATATTTCTACAAAATCTGGTTCCTTTGATTTTATGATTTTATCGATACCGGCAATTTGGGTACTTTTTGATTTTTTAAGGAGTTCTTTAGCGGTATTTATGGCCATAACTAACGGATGAGAGTCTTTATTTTCTAGCAGACTTACAAATAATCCTGCCTGGCCCATACTTAGACTATGGGCACGGTTAATTTCATCGCTAGAGTGATCGTTTGTATAAGTATCACTAGCTAGTTTTTTAGTGATTGGCCGAATGTTTATTTTTTTTACTCGTGAATAAATCGTATCTAACACTTTAGACTCGTTATTAATGGTTGTTATAATTAGTGTATCTAGCGGTGGTTCCTCAAGTGTTTTTAGAAGTGAATTCTGAGCTTCATGACCAAAATAATCAAAATTACTGATTATTATGACTCGTCTAATGTCTTTATCACCAGCTGTGGTAAGTTTTAATGATTTTTGGAGTTCCCTAACATCGTCTATTCCTGACTTTTTGGCATCTAAACTAATAGTGGAGGTGTCAGGGAGTCCAATTCCATCAGCTATAAATTCGGCTATGAACGTTTTGCCAGAACCTGCCGGTCCAATTAAGGCAACACAGGGGAAAGATGACTTTAAAAAAAGCTCAATATTTTTTTTAGTAATTGGGTCAATAATCAGGTTTTTAGTCATGAAATTGTGAATTTATCAGGTAATGCAGTATCAAAAACCATCCTTTTACCCCCCGGAACGGTTATTTCTAGACTTTTTGCGTGTAGATACATCCTCTCTGCGTTTTTACCGCCGTATAAGACGTCACCGATAATCGGATGGCTTATGTGGTTAAGGTGTACTCTGAGTTGATGTGTACGCCCCGTTACTGGTTTTAGTTCTAATAAACTCTGGTCCTTGCCAAAATATAGTACTTTATACTCCGTCTGGGCAGGTTTTCCGTTGTTATTTACTCTAAAAGTTTGTGGTTTTTTAGGGTTTCGCTCAATAGGCAGGTCCAACATGGCATGGTTTTGCTTTGGAATACCAGATACAACGGCGATATATGTCTTTTTAGCCTTGCGGTTTTGGAACTGTTTTTGCAAAAAACCCAGTGTTGTTTTGTTTTTAGCACATATCATAACTCCGCTGGTGGCTCTGTCTAGCCTATGAACTATGCCGGCGCGGTCGTTATCTGCCGGGAAATCGAAGTCTTTGCGGGTCTTTAGCCACGATGCCACTGTGGCCTCTGGGTTATAGGCGCCTTTACTATGCACTAGTATCCCTAACAGCTTGTTGATGGCCACGCAGTTTTCGTCCTCATAAATTACCTCTAAATCTAGGGTATTTTCTGGTTCTTTTAGATTACGTATGTCTAAATCAACTTTTTCACTGCCTTTTACTGCAAAACTAGGTTTAATCTCTACTTTGCTAGACAACTTCACGTGTCCATTTTTTATAAGCTTCTGGATAAGCGCACGCGAATAACTGGGGTACTTTTGGCCAATATACACGTCTAAGCGTATGTTTCTAACCTCACTCATGTCTATCTAAGTCCTACGGCTTTTTGTACGCGTAATAAAGTTTCATTTGCGGTAACGTTTAATGCTCTTTCAGATTCTTCTAGTTTTTTAAGTAGTTTATCGTCGTCAACTTTAGTTAATTTAGCCTGGAAATCGTTAAGAAAATAAACCATTTTAGTAGCTAATTCTTCTTTTAATGGGCCATACATTGTCTGGCCGTCATAGCGTTTGGCTACTTCTTTCGGTCCAGTATTCTCTAGTAACGCCAAGATATCTATCAAATTACTGAGTCCTGGGCGTAACTTAGGGTCATAAACTACCAACCCTTTACTATCTGTTGTGGCACTCATAATTTTTTTGCGGGCTTCTTCTGATGTATCGTTTAAGAAAATTATACCTTTGCCAGATGTGTCGCTTTTACTCATTTTTTTACCAGGATCGTTTAGATCCATAATGCGTAAACCTTGGTCTTTAACAAAAAGTTCATGCTGTTTTTTAACTTCTAGTGGTACTGTGAACAATTCTGTGGCGAATTTGGCGTTCATCCTCTGCGCAATATCCCGCGTAAACTCTAGATGTTGGGTCTGGTCATCGCCAACAGGCACATATGTAGCGTTATAAAGCAAAATATCGGCTGCCATAAGCACCGGATAATCAAATAAGCCTGCACTAATGTGTTTATAAGAAAACATATCTGAAGCATTTTCTGTTAATCTTCCGGATTTTTCTTTGAATTGAGTCATTCTCTCAAGTTGACCAAAACCAGTAAAGGAATTCAGAATGACTGTGAGTTCGCTGTGGGCTGGAATGTAGCTTTGACGGTAAATATGAACGTCTGGATTGTCTGGGGGTAATCCGGAGGCTACAAACATGCGCAGAGTGCTCATTATCTG
>JAYUAP010000151.1:0-3031 GCA_043741255.1 Candidatus Saccharimonadota bacterium
AGGCAATGCCGAGGTAGTCAGGCCGCAACCAAATGTTAGTTTGGGAATTAAGCTGATAGCCCGATTTAGAGGGGAGTAATTTCATAAAGCAACTTCCCTATGCTCAGCAAGCCCTATACCGCTTATCCTTTCAATTAAATATTCAGTTTTAAAATGCGTTGAATGCCAGGGCATCAGCTCGGCATATTTCCATCCACAAACCTCTTTGGCTTCCAAATAACGATCGTATTGTGTATGCCACCCATATGCTTCCTTTTCTTTACCAAATCTTGGCAAGCGTTGCTCAAATATTTTCTTATTCGCCTGCTCTTTGTTTCGCAATGGGTAGTGCTTTAAAAGAAATTTAATTGGATAAATTTGCCGGCCGCCAAACGAGGCATCGTGCCCTCCAGTATCGGCCAAATTGATTTGTGAATCATTTTTCCAACACTTTACTTGCGAAAAATGCCCTGGTCGTCGCCCAAATTCAAAATGGGTTAGATTTTGTTGATAGGGTAATGTGACTTCTGGCCGCGTTTCAATAAATCTGAAATCAATGACAGTAAAGTCAATCGCATTGAATCCAGTTGCGTCAACATGTGCTATTGCCTCGCTTAACGTGACTCCCTCCCAAGGCGAGACCCTTATTTCGTCTGCATCATAATGCATAACCCAATCGACATTTAGAGTTTTAGCGTACGCTGCAGTTTTTGTTAATTGTGCGTGCCATTCATACTGTTCGCTCGGCTCGCAAGGGAAGCGTTCGCAATATTTTATCTGGCCTTGGTTCATCATTGTCTGGACGATTTCCCAAGAGCCATCGGTTGACCAGTTATCGAAGCAATGTATCTCTACACCCTGTTCAACCAAATGCTTTACAACTTCCGGCAATATGTCTGCTTCGTTATATACATGCATGATTGCCGCTATATTTTTTCGAGGGGCATTTTTTTTTATGCATGTATGTGTGCCGGAAATTGCAATTATGGTTGTTTTGGCTCTATGCAAATCAGTATTAATCGTATGTCCATGAAATGGGATGTCATCAAATCCCGAGTCACGCATAAATCTTAGAAACTCAGTTCCATTCCATTCCATGACATGTGCCGGGTTTGCTGGAGGACCATTGTCAAGCCAGCCGCGTGCTCTGTCTCGATCTGGTGTTGAGATAATGATATATGGTACCTTGATCGACAGTTCGGCTAACTTTCCCATCAATAGGTATGGGTTCTGCAAATGTTCTATGACATCTGAACAAATAACTAAAGAGATATTCATTATTTCATCAGGTAAGTCTGGCAGCCCTGTTTCCAAGTCATACACGATCAGATTGGCTTCTGGAATGGATTGTCGCGCCATATCAATTCCTACCTGCGAATCAATACCTATGACAGAAAATTGTTGGGCGAGCGAAGCTAACTTACCTGCGGAACCGCAGCCAACATCAATGATCCACTTAAGATTTGCTCGTGTTGCTAAATAGCCAGCCAATTGATATATGTCAGGTTGGTACACCAAATTACTCGGTGTATCGTTGTATAAAACCTGATCACTACGTGTGACGTATTCTTCCGGCAAACAAAAATTCACTTTGTAACCCTCATATGTTTAATGGCTTCTTTGATATCTTCAATTTGAATATAGCCCCCCTGGGCTTTCTCCCCATGACAAGGAATGACAATAAAAGACCACGCATCGTAGACATGGCAAAGTACCGTACTCGCTCCTGAGATGCCATCATCAATACCAATTGAAATAAGGTATTCCCCAGGCCTTAACGAGGGCATATCAAAAGTAAACTTGAAGGTGTGATGTGTGTTTGCCGGTAATGGGTCTATGAATTTTTCGGCATTCTCTGTATTAAAATGTACGATTGGCTCGTTTAACGTATTAAATACCCCAACTGCTAGAATGGGTTTGAGCACATCTGCGTGCGCTTCGATGGTAAACGCTATATTAATTTTTTCAGTTTTTGCTTGAATTATGCTTAGCCGCTCGCCATTCAACTGCTGGGCCATAATTTTAGTTATAACGGCTGATAAATCACCTTTTATATTGTTCCTTGAAGTTATTTCAGTCCATTGGCAAGTATCCGCTTCTACATTTTTTTGCCGGCTTTTTTCTGATACGGTCATAACGTCAGTTACATCTGAATCTTTTTCATCTAAGCCATGCATCATAAAATTTACATAACGCCGCATCAAATTTTTAGGGAAACCGTCAGCTTTAAGTACACCATCGTTTAACCAAACCGCCCTGTCGCACAAGGCTTCTATTTGACCTGGGCTATGTGTAACAAATAGTATTGCCGAGCCATTTTCTTTTATCTCTTGGATGGCGCGCATGCATTTTGCTTGAAAACGTATATCTCCAACACCTAATGCTTCATCCACAATTAGTATGTCTGGCGTTACATGAATTGCCACTGCAAAAGCCAGCCGAACATACATTCCGCTGGAATAGGTTTTAACGGGCTGCTCGATGAAGTCGCCAATATCAGCAAAAGCAGCAATGTCATCAAAGCGACTATCAGTTTCTTCTTTACTCAATCCGAGCACAGCAGCATTCATATATACGTTTTCGCGCCCAGTGAATTCTGGGTTAAAGCCTGAGCCTAGCTCAAGCAGAGCTGCGACACGACCATAGGTTTGAACGCTGCCGTTGGTTGGATTGAGTGTGCCGCAGATCATCTGCAACAATGTAGATTTACCGCTGCCGTTGCGCCCGATAATCCCGACGGTTTCGCCTTTTTTGATTTCGAACGAAACATCTCGCAGAGCCCAGAATTCACGGAAATATTGTTTGGGCTGTTTCCCGGCAAGCCGCTGCAAACGCGGATAGATGGACTGCTTTAACCGATCATGCGGCTGCTCGTAAATTTGGTAACACTTGCTGAGGTTTTCTACCCTGATGGCGATTTCAGAGGACATTAGCAATTACTCTCCCAGATGCTGAGCAAGGCGCTGGATCGGCGGGGTGTTGTAGTAGATACCCTGCTGCTGCATGGCAAGAGCCGCATCGCGGAAGGAGTCGATCAACCCAAGTGTTTTTG
>JAYUAP010000152.1:0-15728 GCA_043741255.1 Candidatus Saccharimonadota bacterium
TATTCTCGGCTGTTGGTAATGATGCTCGTGACGCTGAACCAAACACGCTCGTAAGTCATATTTGTTTAGGAATGCCGGGAGCACTTCCGGTACTTAATAAGTCTGCTGTTGATTTAGCTATAAAAGCTGGACATTCACTTAAAACCAAGGCCCAGAGGTTTAGTGCTTTTGATAGAAAGCATTACTTTTACCCTGACCTTCCAAAGGGTTATCAGATTTCTCAACTTTATTACCCAATAATTATTGGCGGGCATGTTGATATAAATGTTGACGGCAAAGCAAAGAAAGTTGGCATAACAAGGGCCCATCTAGAAGAAGATGCCGGTAAAAACCTGCACCCAGCTGGCAAAGATTTTAGTTTGGTTGATTTAAACCGGGCTGGCACACCCTTACTAGAAATTGTCAGTGAACCAGATATTAATTCTGCCGAGGAAGCCAAAGCCTATGCCCGCGAATTGTATCTTTTGATGAAGTATGCTGGTGTTTCAGAGGCTGATTTATACTATGGCAATATGCGTTTTGACGTTAATGTTAGTGTAAGCAACACTTCCGAGCTTGGCAATCGAACAGAGACCAAAAACTTAAACAGTTTCCGCGCAGTAGAAAAATCAGTTGAATATGAAATAAAGCGCCAAACGCAGTTATTAGAAAAAGGCGAAATTATTATTCAGGAAACTCGTGGCTGGGATGATGCCAAGCAAAAAACTTTTTCACAACGGTCTAAAGAAGATGCTCACGACTACCGATATATGCCGGACCCCGACATTCCACCAGTTATTCTAGAAGATGATTACATTGAAGAAATATTAAAAAATTCGGATAAATCCGTTGATGAAATACGGGACCTTATTATGTCTTCTGGGGTAAGTGACAGTCTTTGTGAAACAATTTTGGACACACCTATATTAGCTAAGTTTATAGTTGGCATTATTGAAACAACAGATTCCAAAAATAATGTTAACGCATCTGTCCAATGGCTAGGCCAGTTGGCACCAAAAATTGCCCAGGAAAACAATAAAAGTATCGAGGACCTGTACCTAAATCAAAAAAACATAGTGGATTTGGCAGATATGTATACAACAAAAAAAATCAGTTCAACTCAAGCCAAAGAATTGTTTGAAAAAATATTACTAGAAAATGTTGATAGTGAAAGTTACGCCAAAGAACACAATATTTTACAAATTTCTGACACTAACGAGCTTGAAAAAATTGTTGATGAAGTTATCGCAAATAATTCAAAAGCATCTGATGATGTTAAAAATGGAGAGATGAAAGCAATTGGATTTTTGGTTGGACAGGTTATGAAACTCTCCGGCGGTAAGGCTAATCCTGGGATAGTACAGCAAATGATAAATGAAAGGTTGGGATAAACGGAATGGAAGGTGAAAGAAAAAAAGTCAGAAAAGCTATAATAGCCGCTGCGGGCTTTGGTACTAGATTTTTACCGCAAACAAAGGCGATGCCTAAGGAAATGCTGCCTTTGGTTGATAAACCTATAATTCAACATATTGTCGAGGAACTGGTTGATGCCGGCATAGAGGATGTAGTGATTGTAACCGGTTATCACAAACGTTCTATCGAGGACCATTTTGATAACATGAGCGCCGAACTAAGAGCTAATTTGCGGAAAGCTGGGAAGTTAGAACTTTTGGAGCAAACAAAGAAAATATCGAGTCTTGCTAACTTTGCATATATTCGCCAAAAAGGGTTACTTGGTAACGGAACGCCCTTAATAAACGCTGAGCATTTAGTTGGCGATGAACCTTTTATTTATGCTTTTGCGGATGATTTTTTTGAAGCTAGTCCTTCAAGGTTTCGGCAGATGATAGACCTATATGAAAAAACTGGTAATAGTGTTATTTCCTGCATCGAGGTAAAAGAAGACCATGATTTTGAGAGGTACGGAATCGTTGCCGGCGAGCAAATTGATGAAAACACTCTGCGCATGACCACAATCGTAGAAAAACCCGGCAAAGAAAACGCCCCCAGTAACCTAGCTAGTGTTAGTGCATATTTGTTTACCCCAGATTATTTTTATTATCTAAATAAATCAATGGCTAATGTCCCAGAAGGTCAAGAGTTTATGATTCAGCCTGCGATGTGCGATATGGTTGAAGATGGTAAAGAAATCTTGGCTCTTAAAATTATTAACGGAAAATATTATGACACGGGTAATAAATTAGAATACCTTAAAACTGTAATAGATTTTGGTTTAAAAGATTCAAAGATACATGATGGATTACTAAGCTACATCAGAAGCGTGATACAATAATATCCACGATATGGATAATATTTGGTTTGAAGTACTAGTTGTTATTATCTCCTCTCTTTTGGTAATAGTATTAATAATACTCATATATATTTTAATAATGATTTCTAAACTTACCAGTAGTGTTAAAAAAATTACAGATAAAGCAGAAAATATAGTCGATAGGGCCGACCACATTAGCTCATTTTTTGAAAAAACAGCCACGCCGGTTGCGCTAATTAAACTTGTGTCTAATATGAGCGATGTCTTTACTAAAAAAGGGAGTAAAAAATAATGCGTAAAAAAACTGTTGCAACTGGTGCTCTAATTTTGGCAGGCGCAAGCTATTTAGCTGGCATTTTGACTGCACCTAAAAGTGGTAAACAAACGAGAAAAAACGTATTAAACGGTACGGTAAAAGCTAAAATAGAGGCCGAAAAAAAATTAAAGAAAATTCACAGTGAACTTCAAGTTTTGATAGACGACGCAGAAACCAAGAGTAAAATCTTAAAAGATAAAACCAAAAAAGAACTTCAAGTTGCTATAAAAAATGCTAAAGTTGCTAAAGAAAAAGCCAAAGAAGTGCTAAGTGCAATACATAATGGTGAAGCCGATGACCCAAATCTTAGTGCAGTCATAAATGAAGTTAAGCTGGCTCAAAAAAATTTAGTTACATATCTAAAGAAAAAATAATAAAATATAAGTAAACAAAATTTTTTTCTTAAAAAACTCGACATAGGACAAGGGAGATTATTAATTGTCTGTTAATTTAAAGTCATCTGATTTTGTGCATTTGCACAACCATACCCAGTACAGTCTTTTAGATGGCTTAACTAAAGTCCCAGACTTAATATTACGTGTCTCAAATCTTGGCATGGAAGCGATAGCTATAACTGATCATGGAAATCTTTCTGGAGCCATAGAATTTTATACAACCGCTAAATCAGCAGGGATTAAACCAATAATTGGCATCGAAGCTTACGTTGCCAGTCGGAAAGCATCCGATAAAGATGCTTCGCTTGATAAACAATATTTTCACCTAATAATTTTAGCGATGAACAACCGGGGCTACGAAAATCTAATGAGACTAAGCACCATCGCAAATCTAGAAGGCTTTTATTACAAACCAAGAATTGATCATGACTTACTAGAAAAATATAACGAAGGATTGATTATCTTATCTGGCTGTATCAATAGTGAAGTTGGCGATGCTTTAAATCAAGGCCAATATGATGAAGCAAAAAAAGTAGCTTCTTGGTACAAAAAAATATTTGGCGATAGATACTACATCGAGATTCAAGACCACGGACATCCAAATCATCCCAAATTTTGGCAATCCCAAGTAGACGTAAATACCCAAGCCTTTAAGCTAGCTGAAGAATTAAAAGTACCTACAGTTATTACCGGCGATGCTCACTATCTTCACAAAGACGACCAAGAAGCTCATGAAATATTATTGTGTGTCCAAACTGGGTCTTTTTTAAGTGATGAAAAACGGATGTCTTTGAAAGAATTTGAACTTCATGTTGCTAATCCATTAGAAATTATTGAACGTTGGGGAGATAAACACCCCGATGCTATAAAAAACACCAAGTTAATTGCCGATAGATGTGAAGTAAGTATAAAACTTGGCGAAATTCTTATCCCGAAGTTCCCGGTTCCAAAAGGTGAAACCGAGCTTAGTTATCTTAAAAAACTAGTCTATAGAGGGCTTGCATGGAGGTACGGCGGTAAAAGTGAAAAATTTGTAAGGGATATAACACCAGCCAATGCTAAAAAATATATCCCGGAAGAAGTTTTAAGCCGTGCTAGATTTGAGTTGTCGGTTGTCGAATCCATGGGCTTTAACGGTTATTTCTTGATTGTAGCTGATTTTATTAACTGGGGTAAAAATCGCGGAATTGTGTTTGGCCCTGGCCGTGGAAGCGCTGCTGGCTCGATTATTTCTTACGCTATGAATATTACAGAACTTGATCCTCTGGAGTATGATTTATTGTTTGAACGGTTTCTTAACCCCGATAGAATTAGCATGCCGGATGTTGATATTGACATACAAGATACGCGTCGCGATGAAGTAATCCAGTATTGTATAGATAAATACGGAGCAGACAGAGTAGCCAACATTGTAACTTTTGGCCGGATGGCTGCCCGCAATGCTGTACGTGACGTAGCTAGAGTTTTGCAGGTCCCATATGCAGAATCTGACCGTCTTGCAAAAATGATTCCTCCCCCAGTTCAGGGTAGACATATTCCATTAAAAACATCAATCAAAGACAACATTGATTTGAAGCGGGAGTACGAAACAAACGACACTGCTAAAGAAGTATTTGACTTGGCAATTAGACTTGAGGGCACTATTAGGAGTCACGGAGTTCATGCTGCCGGAGTTGTCATTGCACCGGATGACATCGTAAAATTTACACCACTGGAAATGGCCCAAAAAGGCGTAGTTTCGACACAGTATTCCATGGGCCCAATAGAAGAACTTGGACTATTAAAAATGGATTTTCTTGGTCTTTCTAACCTTACAATTGTAAAAAACGCACTAAGGATTGTAAAAAAAGTTTATGGCAAAAACATCGACCTTGGGAAACTGCCCCTAAATGACAAAAAAACTTTTGAACTTCTAAGACGTGGTGACACAACCGGCGTATTTCAGTTTGAGTCATCTGGCATGAAGCGTTATTTAAAAGAGCTTAAACCAACCGAGTTTGGAGATATTGTGGCTATGGGCGCATTGTATAGGCCCGGACCACTTAGCGCAGGACTAACAGAAAGTTTTATTAGACGAAAAAATGGTTTAGAAAAAGTTTCTTATGACCATGCATTGATGAAAAATGCTCTGGAAAGTACCTATGGTGTTTTGGTTTATCAAGAGCAGTTTATGCAAATATCACGTGATGTTTGTGGCTTTAGCGGTGGTGAAGCCGATACTCTCAGAAAAGCAATCGGTAAGAAAAACCGTGACATGATGGCCAAAATGGAAAAACGTTTTGTTGAAGGCGCTGTAGAAAACGGTATCGACAGAAAGCTTATTCAAGATTTCTGGAACAAACTAATTGGATTCGCTGATTATTGTTTTAATAAATCTCATGCAGCATGTTACGGAATGATTTCTTACTGGACAGCAAATCTCAAAGCAAACTATCCTGCTGCTTTTATGGCAGCATTAATGACAAGCGATTATGATGATATTGACCGATTAGCAATAGAAATAAATGAATGCAAAAACATGGGCATCACTGTTTTGCCACCCGACGTTAAAGAATCGTTTATGGAGTTTGCTGTGATTCAAAATAATTCTGCGGAGGTTCAAATACGTTTTGGAATGAACGCTATAAAAAACGTTGGAACTGGTGCAGTAGAAGAAATTTTGCGAGCTCGAGAAGTAGATAATGGGTTTAAATCACTAGATGATTTTTTAAGCAAAGTTAGCCCTAGGATTGTAAATAAAAAAGGTCTCGACAGTTTAATAAAAGCCGGCGCATTAGACGGATTTGGCAATCGTAGCGTGTTGTTAAATAATATCGAAGCTATTTTAGCGCACGCTAACCGGGTCCAAAAGGATATAAATAGTGGACAGACGGATTTCTTTGGTAATTTGGAAGTTAGTGAGGCTATCGCGCCGAAGCTTATTCTGAATGAGTCATTGCCAGAGTTTAGTAAACGCGAGCAACTAATTTGGGAA
Source organism: Candidatus Saccharimonadota bacterium (assembly GCA_043741255.1). Lineage (GTDB taxonomy): Bacteria > Patescibacteriota > Saccharimonadia > Saccharimonadales > 2-12-FULL-41-12 > JALHOM01. Next base: position 5,937 of record JAYUAP010000152.1, read on the forward strand.
CGAGAACTACTGGGTTTATATCTCAGCCAGCATCCACTAAGTGACTACGAGGCGTTTCTAAACGAAAAGTGTGTGCCTATTGTCGAAATTGAAACTCATCACGATGGCAGGAGTGTTAAAATCGGTGGTTCGGTTACGGAGTTCCGAGAAATCATTACTAAGAATGGTCAAAAAATGGCATTTGTTAAAATTGCTGACTTTACCAAAGAAATTGAGTTGATTTTGTTTCCAAACACATACCAGCAAACAATCGGTATTTGGGACCGTGATAACATTGTGATTGTCAGTGGCAAAATTTCTACCAAGGACCGCGACGGTAATGCTGGAGATGAAATCAAAATAATGGTTGATGACGCCCGCGAAGTTAGTATTGAGCAGGCCAAAGCCTATCAGCCAACCGGTAAGAAAATCAAAGTGCCTAAACCGTCAGCTAAAAAACCCGAAAAAAAACCAATTACAATGGTAGAAACAACCACACCGAAAAATGAAAGACTTTATATAAGGTTAAATGACACCTCGAATTCAAAAAATTTAGAGACTCTAAAAAATGAAATTGATAAATCACCGGGAGACGTAGAAGTCGTGCTGGTAATTGGAGATGACAGTTCTAAACAGCTAGTGAAACTACCTTCAAAGGTTAACCCAGACCATAAATTGTTAAACAGTTTGTCTAGTATTTTTGGGGAAGAACACATCAAGCTCTACTAATGTATTACGCCGGCTGTTTGGGCTACTACGGTTGCCAGTGCAAGAAGTGCAATGATTGTGGTATCTAGCAATGGGTGATGCAAGATAAATTTCTCGCCGTTCTTGAATGTTCGCAACAAATTCCTTGCGTGTTTTAGGACTAAGTACATGGCTATCAAACCAATCATTAGGCCCAGGGCAAAGGTAATCCAAGGTGCGGAACCGCCAGTTAACATCTGAGCATAGCTAATTTTTTTGGAGTCAAGTTGGGTGTTAGTAGATGCAAAGACGGCATTTGTCGGGCTAGCACCAACTTTAATTTCTGGTGTAGTTGTTGCGACGGTTGTAACTGAAGGACGTCCATACATTGCAACAACTATGGTTTCTGCACCTTTGTTTTGATAATTTTCAACATTTATTATTCCAAACCCGACCTCAACTAGTTCGCTATCTAGTACGTTTGCTCTGTGTGACGGACTGTTCATCCAGCCAACAACCGTAGTGTCGCTGTTATCAAATCCGTATGCCAAATTTTCGGCCGCTTTGTAATATTTGTAACCAGCATTGTCGAAGAAAACCCATGGTTCTTGGCCATCTGGTGTATTGTGTGACCAGTAATTTCGTTTTGCCATATCTTCGGCTTTAGTCTGAGCAGCTTTATCTAGTTTCACATTATATTTAAGTGGCTGAAAACCGTTTTCCGCGCGTTGTTTGTTGGTGGAATCAAGCAGACCAGAATCAGTTGTATTTGTAGCGTAGGCTAGTACATCTCCGCCTATTCGTTTAAAGGTACCTGTAGTAGAAATAAACAACCCAAAGCCAACGATAACCAGAAGTGGTAAATATGGTGCATACGCCTTTATGAAACGTTTTGTGTGTTTCTCGTCGTGCTTACCCTTATGATGAACTTTTTTGTGTTTGGTTGGCATCTATCTTATGTTTATACCATACTTACATCTAATTCCAAAAACGCGTATGGTATAAGGCGATGCCCACAGCAACCGATACATTAAATGATTCTTTGTCTCCAAGCATTGGTATTTCTATAGTTTGGTCGCATAAATTTAACAAATCTTGGTTGACCCCAGCCACTTCTTCGCCTAGGAGCAAGGCGATTTTTTTTGTTGGTCGATAGTCTGCTAGGTTAACGCTAATAGATGATTGTTCTAAAGCAACTATGCTAAATTGTTGTTCTTTAAGTTTACTTATAACTTCAGATATTTCACCTTTTTCCCATTTTACTGTTTGTTCGGCACCCAGAGCTGTTTTATGAATTTGCTTGGTAATTTTTTCTACAAGGTGAGGCAAGCGCTCATCTTTTTCAGAACCAGGGCAGGGAGTATATCCAGTAAAGTAGACTTTAACTACCCCAAAGCCATCGCAGGTGCGAAGTATAGAGCCCACATTATGGGTGCTGCGGATGTTATGGGCTATAACCACAATCTTTCTTTGCATTCGTATAGTATACAAGGTTATAACTCTTATGTTTTAATAGATAGCAACTATGTCACAAGACGCCAGAGTAACAGAAGAGCAGTCGACTCAAAGACGTTCCCAAATTTTGGGTATGAGTTATGTTGATACCTCAGGAGCTGAAAAACCACTATTCCCGAACGTTTTGAGCGTGCCAGAAATAAAACAACTTCGTGTCATACCGCTTGTTGCAGACGACCATAACATTTCATTTGGTGTGACCAATATGACGTCTCAGCAAAATATGGAAATGTTAAGAGGCAAATTCCAAGATCAGCGTGTATCTTTCTCGCTCATTTCTGACACGGGATATGAAGATTATGTAAAACTTTATGACCCGCCCAAGCAGATTACCTACGAAGATGTAAATTTTGCCCAAGAAGATTCCGGCGAGCTTTACAAGCGCCTAACATCTACCCTAGACCAGGTTTTATCTGACGATGTCATCGCTTATCTTGTAAAACAATGTTATTTGTTAAAAGGGTCTGATATTCATCTTGAGTGCCAGGAGGAAGAAGTCAGGGTCAGGATTAGAGTTGACGGCGTGCTTCATCCGGTTGCGGGCATAAATTATGACAAATATCGACAAGTCATTTCATCTGTAGCTATTGCTGCCAATGTAAGTACCGGTAGTCCCGACGCCCAAACCGGCCACATTAATCAGACATATAAACTTGCGACTGGCGAAGAAGTGAATGTAAATCTACGTGTCGAGACAGTTCCGACAGTCTATGGGATAGACGTTGTTATGCGTTTGTTCAATTTTGACCTTGAATATCTCCAACTTGATAATCTAGGTCTCGACCCAGAAAAACGTTTGGCAGTTGATGAGGTTATATCTCATCCATCAGGGTTGGTTTTAGTTGTTGGCCCGACAGGTTCAGGTAAAACTACGACTCTTTATTCAATCATCAACACACTTAATACCACTGAGCGTAAGATTATTACCCTAGAAGACCCAGTAGAATATTTTATCCCGGGGGTTGTTCAGATACCTGTGAACGGCGACCAAAATGAAACCGGTTTTGCAGAAAAACTTCGGGCCGTTTTACGTCTAGACCCTGACGTAGTGATGGTTGGAGAGATACGTGACCAAGATACTGCTAAAACAGCTTTGCAAGCAGCTCTTACCGGACACTTAGTACTTTCTACTTATCACGCTAGCTCATCATCAGCTGCACTAACAAGGATGCTGGACGCAATAGGCACGAACCCGGTATTTGTAAACGCCATTCATTTAGTAATGGCTCAGAGATTGGTTCGTCGTCTTGATGATTCTACTAAAACACCATTTCAGCCTGATGATGCCATGAAAAAACACATCTGGAGTATCCTAGAAACATTGCCGGTGAACATAGAAAGACCAAATCTAGAAAACCTAACACTTTATAAACCTGGCTCATCAGAAGAAAACCCATTTGGCTACAAAGGACAAATTGCTTTACGTGAGCAGTTTAAGATGAGTGAAGGCGTCCAGGAACTTTTAAGAACAATAAATAAACAAATAACCACCAAAATGTTAGAGGACCAAGCAGTTCGCGACGGCATGGTAACTATGCTTCAAGACGGAATACTAAAAGTTTTAGCAGGTGAAACAACCTTAGAAGAAGTTTATAGAGTTGTTGGTTAGCTTTAATTCCTAAACAATAACTTTAGAGATTGCTGGAACTAATCTAGAATCAAGCACAGAAGGTATTATCTCTAATGCAGTTGGGTTTTCTACAAGACTAGCTATTACTTTTGCTGCTTCTAGTTTATGTTCCTCAGTAATTTTGTTAACGATATTATCAAGTGCGCCACGGAAAATCCCGGGGAAAGCAACGGCATTATTAACTTGGTTTGGGTAATCACTACGGCCAGTTGCTAGTACAGCAATCTTAGTTTTTTTGGCGTTTTCAGCAGAAATTTCTGGGTTGGGGTTGGCTAATGCAAATACTATGGGTTGGTCGCTCATTCTGTCTACCATTTCTGGGGTTAGCAAGTCAGCCTGACTAACACCAATGAATACATCGGCAGAATTTAGAGCTGTAATTAAATCGCCGTCACGTTCAGAAGAAATAAGTTTTTGGTCTATTAAATATTTTTTGGTGACATTCAGGTCATCGCGCCCATTCCAAATAACCCCTGTACTATCGACGGCTAGTATTTGACACCCAGGTGCATATTTTTTGAGAAGTTTTATTATAGCCACACCCGCGGCCCCGACACCGTTTACCACTACTTTTGATTTATTCATATCACGGTTTGTAATTTTGCAGGCATTGATTAGACCAGCAAGTACAACCACCGCAGTGCCATGTTGGTCGTCATGAAAAACCGGTATATCTAACTCGGCCTTTAATCTTTCCTCTACCTCAAAGCATAATGGTGCAGATATGTCCTCAAGATTTATTCCGCCGTATGTGTGAGCTATGGCTTTAACTGTAGAAACTATTTCATCAGCGGTGTGTACGTCCAAAATAACTGGCACGGCATCAATGCCGGCAAAATGCTTGAAGAGCATGCATTTACCTTCCATAACAGGCAAAGAAGCAATTGGTCCAATGTTACCGAGCCCTAATACGGCCGAACCGTCGCTAATTACTGCAACTGTGTTCCCCGTCCACGTGTAGTCACGAATATCTTCAGGTTTTTCGGCCAAATGTCGACTAACCTCACCGACACCAGGACTATAAAAAGTACTTAAGTCGTCTTTATTGTTTAGTCCGGCTTTTAACTCAACCGATATTTTACCCTTAAGTTTTTTGTGCTCTTCCATAGCCCGCTTGTTATAATCCATTCAACTATTCTACACCGTATACTAAAAAGCAACCACCAGCTTCTTTATGTATAATCCAAACAACTGAGTCTATCCCACTCTCCAGAGCACTTTGGATTTAAAAATATAAAAACCGGTGCTTGCTCGGGCGCTTGCGATTGAGAAAGCAAGATTAAATCAACGGGTATTTTATTATGACAACAGATGTGATATAGTAGTAAAAAGCAATAAATGTGTAAGGTTAATTAGTAATGTCATCAATTATTTCAGCCATTGAAGCAAAGTATAGAAAACACGATGTCGTAGATGTAAAATCTGGCGACACTGTTAAAGTTCACCAAAAGATTAAAGAAGGCAACAAAGAACGTATTCAAATCTTTGAGGGCCTTGTTATGCGTACTGATCGAAAGAACTCACATACTAGTAGCATCACTGTTAGACGAGTTGCTAGTGGTATTGGAGTAGAAAAAACTTATTTACTTCACAGCCCACTTGTAGAAAAAGTTGAAGTTACTAAGCGAAGCAAAGTTCGCCGTAACTACCTAACTTATATGCGTGCCCGTACCGGTAAGTCTGCACGACTTTCAAGTGTTGATTTTGATAAAAATGATGTTAACACTTTGTCAGAAAAGTCCGTTGCTTTAATAGAAGAAGTTAAAGAAGAAAAAGCACCAGAAGCTGAAAAACCAACTGAAGAAAAAACCGAAGCTAAAGCTAAAGAAGAGCCAAAAGAAGCTTAAAATACATATGTAAAGCTAAAAAACGCCCGTTATAAGGGCGTTTTTTGTATACTAGAGCAAGCATGAAAAATATTATAGGGGTTGATGAAGTAGGTAGAGGGGCATGGGCAGGACCCTTGGTCGTCGGTGCAGTTTTGTTAAACGAAGGCATTTCTAAAATCGCTGATTCAAAAAGCTTATCTGCAAAAATTCGCGAACAGTTGAATGAAGATATTATCAAAAAAGCTGACTTTGTTGGTCTGGGCTGGGCCACTGCACTGGAAGTTGACGACCTTGGTCTTACAAAAGCAACCACATTAGCTTGCAAGCGCGCTCTTAAGAATTCGCCGAAAAATACAACTATTACCATCGACGGTTCTTTTAATTATTTACCAGAAAATAAGTTGGTAAAAACAGTGGTTAACGCAGATGCAAAAGTTCGTTCGGTCTCGGCAGCAAGTATTGTTGCAAAAGTAGCCAGGGATAAACACATGAAAGAGCAAGCCGTACTTTATAAAAACTATGGTTTTGAAAGTAATGTAGGTTATGGCACGACAAAACACTGTGAAGCCATAAAAAAGTACGGATTGACACCCATTCATCGTTGGTCGTATAAGCCAATTAAAGATTTTATGGATAACTATGAAACATAATATCGATGGGCAAGACGCAGAATCTGTCGTCGCAAAATACCTTGAAAATAACAGCTTTAAAATTGTTGATAGGAATTGGAAAACACGCCAGTGCGAGATAGATATTGTTGCCAAAAAAGACAACTGCATCTATTTTGTAGAAGTTAAATATAGAAGCAGTAGCTCGCAGGGGGACGGATTTGAATACATTACGTCAAATAAACTACGACAAATGAGTTTTGCTGGTGAGCTCTGGGTGGCTCAAAACAAATGGCAGAGTGAGTACTGTTTGTCTGGTCCAGATTTTGAAGTTGAATTTATTGAAGAGATATAAAGAACTTTTCGAGGTTTTTTAGCTCGCGGTCGCGCCATTCTATGCGAGCCTGTATTTCTGCTTTGGCAACATTTATACCACGAGTTAATGAAAAATCATTTATTTTAGGTTCAAAGAATGTATTAAATTTTTTGAACCATTCCTTGGTCTGTAATGGCCCAGAAGAATACGTTACAAAGGAATCCATAGATTTTCCGCCACCAAACTGCTTCTCTAGTCGGTCCCAAGAGGTTACTAACCACTCCCACGCTAACTCGCGGGTATGCTTATTGCGCATAAAGTAGGCGTACCAGCGGAATATATCTTGCATTCGGACAAATCCGTCTTTGCCAAGTGCTTCTGCAATAAGTCTTTTGGCGGTTTTTTCTGACCTCGTGGCTGAGAGTGAGCCACTAATAGAACTTTGCAGGTCTGGGTCGACACTGGTTTTATATTTATCCACCAACACGTCTATTACTTTTTCATTATCAGCAAATTTAACAACTGTACTAAATACCAAAACTCTTCTGTCGGAAGGGATTTCTTCTAAAGTTTTTGCATATTTAAAAATTTCTTTAGCTTTTGCAACAGCCAAATTATCTTCAGAACCTAACATTAACCCAATCATTGTGGCCCGGAGCATTTTGGTATTGGGGTCTTCCGTTTCTTTATCATTCCAACCCAGTTTTTGATAGTTTTTATGCGCCAAACTATAACGTAGTTTTCTTAAGCCATCTTCAATAATTTCATTAAACTCCCCTAGGTTTGCGCTGAGTCCTAAAACTCTTCCCATTATTGACCAGACTGCGTCCCTCGGTTCATCGTCTAATTCTTGTACTAATTTCAAGGCATCTACAATACTGTCATCGCCGCGTCGTGCCAAAAGCATCAAATCATTTAGTAAGTTAATACGACTTTCCGATAAGTTCGGGTCGTTTTTTACTTTTTTTATAATCTCGGCTAAATTTTTGTCGTCGGCATAATGAACTATATAGTGTCCGCTACCATTTGGATTAATTAAGGGTATTTTGGCACTAGTTAAATGTTCTGATTTTTTGATTAAAACATCTATCCCATATTCACTTGACAATAGCGGTATAGGCCAAAGTTTACAGTCCTCATTTTTATCTAGCAAGAAACGAGATTGCGTAATAGTATGGCCCGAAGTATCCTTGGTTATTTTTACAACGGGCATGCCGGACTGCTCAAGCCACGGTGTCATCAAGGCGTTTATATCTTTACCGCTGGATTTAGACATTTCTGTCCATAAATCGTCACGAACAGTATTTTTATAGGCGTGTACTTTAAAATAATTTTTTAAACCTTCGCGAAAGGCTGAATCGCCGATATATTCGCGCATCATTTTTAGTAACCTTCCACCTTTTGCGTATACAATTGCCGGGTCAAAAAGAGTGCTAATTTCATCAGGATGCTTAACTATGGTGCCCACTGGCTGTACATCACTATAAAGGTCACGATTTGAGCTTGATATTATATCGACGCTGGCGTATTGTTCCCATTGGTGCCAATCAGGATGAAGTTTGTCTAATACTAAGTGCTCCATTAGGCTGGCAAAGCTTTCGTTTAGCCAGAGGTCATCCCACCACTTCATTGTTACAAGGTTACCAAACCACTGATGTGAAATCTCATGAGCAATAACCATTGAAACGTATTGCTCAGTTGGGACTGAGCGGTTGTCGGGGTCGGTTAGTAGTGCAATTTCGCGGTAGGTTATCAGTCCCCAGTTTTCCATAGCTCCACTTTCAAAGTCGGGCAGGGCTATTTGGTCCAATTTTTTAAGCGGAAACGGGGTATCAAAATAATCTTCAAAGAAATCCAGTACAACAACAGTTTCATCATTGGCGTATTTTAGAGTTTTTTTGTCTTGTGCAACACTGGCCCAAGATTTAACTAAAATATTGTTTTTTGTTTTCGCGGACACACCGTGAATATCACCAAACGTAAAGGCTAAAAGGTAAGAACTCATTGTGGGCGTTTTTTCAAACGCAGTTATCAGTTTTTTGTTATCGGTTTTCTGTGATTTTATTTCAGTGTTTGATAAAACTTCAACTTTGGGTTCAGTTATTAATGTTAAGTCGAACGTGGCTTTAGCCTCGGGTTCGTCGATGCATGGGAAAACCTCCCTAGCATGATGACTTTCGAATTGCGTCGCAAAAATCTGCTTTTTCTTGCCTTCATGCTCAAAATAACAGGGGTATAAACCTGTCATATTGTCAGTAATTTTACCCTCAAAGCTAAGCTCAACTTCATATTGCCCAGGATAGATTAGGTCAGGACTATGAAGACGTACTTCATCGTATGATTTATGATTATTAGCCCGGTCAATTTTTATGCTTTTTTTATCTTTTGCATGGTTAGTTACTACGGTGTCGGATATTTTTAAGTTTTTTTGATGGAACGTAAGACGCTTGCTTGGTCGACCGACTTTTTTGCCAAAAATAACTACGTGACCTGAAAAAGTCATTTTGTCGGGGTTTACCTCGATTGTTAGTTTGTAATTTTCAGGAATAAATTGGCGATAAAGCCTAGTAACACTCTTGCTCATATTCTATATAGTCTAAACGAAAAACGGTTTATTTAGAAAGTAAAATCGCACCATTCAGTGCATTCTGGACATTTTCATGTATTTCGTTTCGGGTATGTTTTAATGCTATCCTGTCCGAACTACTGAGCTTTTCAAGTGTTGTTGCAGCCAAATCATAAGTTGCTTCAATAGGCTCAGGTTTAAACGACTCACCTACATTTATATACATGTTTTTAAACCCAACTAAATTTCGCTTTTTTTCTGTGCCCACTATACCAACCGGTACTATACTGACGTTCCCGTAGCAGGCAATTCTGGCAATTAATGAGGGGACTTCGCCGACAGTGTCTATGTTATCTTTTTTTCTGGTACCCTCATGAAATATCCCTAAGTTTGAGTCATCTTCATAGTTAAAGGTTTCTAAGCAACTCAAGATAAATTTAGAACTAGGTGCATTTCTATCAAGTGAAATTGCCCCCCAGTCATTTATCATTTTTTTGCCGATATACGGAATCTTAATAATTTCTGTCTTTGCAACAAATCTAGTCAATCCAACTGGTTGTATAGCTCTTGCAACAGCTGGGATGTCAGCAGAACCCCTGTGGTTAGCCAGTATTAATAGTGGTTCATCTTTTGGAATATTTTCCTGACCCTGAATTTCAACT
>JAYUAP010000153.1:0-1091 GCA_043741255.1 Candidatus Saccharimonadota bacterium
CGCGAGCAAAGCGCGGGACGGTTATTGTCACAGGCAGTGTATGCAAGATGGGAAAATTCATAGCCTTATTTGTCCCACATTGAAAACAAAAGGGCATGCAAGCGTTGGATGAGCATTTTCCCAGATTACGTTCCCCAGCCTGGCGTTATTCGAAGCCTATAATATTCCCCATCGCGGAAAACGCCAAATACAGATCCGATCAGCCACCAAGAATTTATTGGGCTTACGTTCGCACTTAGGCTCATCCAATCGTTTGCAATTGGGACATCGGCAGGGATGATCGAAAACTGAACGTAGGCTACTATAGTAAAAAAACCGTCGTAATTATTATTATCCTTGATAAATTTAATTACATGTACTTCCTTGTAATCCTCTATCGTCATACGTGGCGCCAAGCTGTTCGTTTTATAATGTTCAAGTAATAAATTGACGAGCTTGATTACAATCTCCTCGCGGCTCAAGTTATTTGTATCTCTTATTAAAATTCGGGCAACGAATCCGTCTCCAAAGTTTTCATATTGATCATAATGATTTGGGACGTCAGTATTTTGGGGTGTCATTGTTTGAGTCGATGACGGTGTGATAGTTAAAGTTGGAGACGGTAACGGGGAATTTGTCGGTATTAGACTAACAACTGTAGGGTTACAGGCTGTAATCAGTACAATTGCAATGAAAAGAGTTATGAATTGATTAAAGTAATTCAGTATTTTATTCATACAATTTCCATTCGATTTAATTTTGAATTTTCATCCAAAGCACACAAGACTAACTAAATTTGAATTAGTCCTGTGTGCTTTCGTACCAGCCTCTACTTAAGCTTTTTCGTAAATTTACTCTTAATTCTGCCACCATAGAATGTGAATGAAGGCAGGAGAGAAAGCAGCCCAGTTCGATAGCGGGTAATGCCTACGATCATTAGTATGCGCGTCAAGCGTTGGCTGAACATTTCCCCAAATTATGTTCCCCAGCCCGGCGTTATTCTTAGTTTAAAATAATCTCCGTCTTTGAATACACCGAATGCAGATCCGACATACAACCAAGAATTTGTTGAAACTGGACCCAAAGAGAAACTTAACCAATTACTTGTTGGC
>JAYUAP010000154.1:0-1091 GCA_043741255.1 Candidatus Saccharimonadota bacterium
GTGGAGCGGCTGGCGGGAATCGAACCCGTGCATCAAGCTTGGGAAGCTAGCGTTCTACCATTGAACTACAGCCGCGCTTAGTACATATGTAATACGTTATTTTACTTGGTTTTTACATTAAGGGTTGAGCCTGCAATTAAATTAGCCAAATTGCTTTTTTGTGTTGGGTGCAGTTTAATAACTAACAATCACTAGCAGATGCTAGATAAAACTGGACTTCGCACGCTGTAATAGACACCGTTATAGTTTCATTAAACTAAATGGAGGATGTGATGGCGAGAGAACGATTGGCAGAGGAACTTCGACAAGAAGCATTAAGGCAGGTGGTTGAGCGTGGTTATTACGTCACTGATGTTTCGAAGTGCTTAGGGGTATCTGCTCAGAGCCTGTACCAGTGAGTCAAAGCTGCTAGGCCATCGGATGAAGATAAAGATAAAGTTGAGTTAGCTGAGGTCAGGCGAGGGAACCTCAGGCTCAGAGCAGAATTATCGCGAGCGACTGAAGAGCGCGATATTCTAAAAAAGGCCGCTGAGTATTCAATGGGTCAATGCAACAGCATTTGATATTACCTCAGTTGGTGTTTTGTAGCCTAAAGTTTTTCTTGGTCGTTGATTGAGCTCTAATGCCACTTTGTCCAAATCTTCTTGAGAGAAGTGATCTAACGGTGTTTTCTTTGGGAAGTATTGCCTAAGCAGTCGATTGGTATTTTCATTGGTACCACGTTGCCAAGGACTTTGTGGATCACAGAAATAAACGGCCATCTCTGTAGCAATGGTAAAACTAGCATGTTTGGCCATTTCCATTCCACGATCCCATGTCAGTGTTCTTCTTAGACTGACTGGCAGTTTAATCATTTCACGCGTAATGGCTTGAACAACAGAGTCAGTATCTTTACCATCCAAGTGCGCTAGTATCGTGTAACGAGAGTTACGCTCAACGAGTGTCGCGATGTGACTATTATTACTGCCACTGATAAGATCGCCCTCCCAGTGACCTGGCACTGCTCTGTCCGTCACTTCTGGCGGCCTATCACTAATGGATAAGCCATTCACAATACGGATCGTTCCTCTATCTCCACGGGTTGAGTGCAA
>JAYUAP010000155.1:0-7039 GCA_043741255.1 Candidatus Saccharimonadota bacterium
TCTGCTAGTTTTGTTCCTTCTAATTTCACTGCGTTGTCCTTTCCTTCTTGCTTTTTCTTTAGTTGGTCATTTAATTGCTGAGTTAGTTCAGTTTGTTTCTTGGTCTCTCTATTTGTTCTTACTTGGTCCCAGATTACAAATCCGGTAAATGCTACGGATGTGAAGAAAAAGACAATAACAATTGTCAAAATAAACACTCTCTGACTGTGGCTTCTTACTCCCATGTTTCCCTCTCGTTCTTAAATTTCGCTCACTTAATATTAGCTCAATTTAGGGTCGATAGTCCAATTATTTAGTTGTAAAAAAGTAAGATGGCGGCAGACTACCAGCCTCCGCCGCCTCCGCCGCCGCCCCCACCACCGGACCCACCCCCAGAAGCACCACTACTACTTTCGAAACTACTGCTAAAGCTAGTTGATATCCCACCGATACTACTTGCTAGATATGCTCCAGATAAAACTGCATTATTGCTAGAAATCCAATCTGGCAACTGAGTCAAAATGCCGTCAAACTGCTGTGTCCAGCTTTTTTCTACACCTAAAGCCACTGCAAAAGGTAAAAGCTTCTCAAAAAGTTCGGCTGTTTTAGCAGGCTCAACGTATGGCCTATCAACGCTCTGCATCATCTTAAGCCGGTCTTTTTCGGCCACGTTCATGTACATTTCTAGACCTTTTATTTTTTCATAGGTTTCTACACCAGAATGTGTCCGACGTTGCATCAAAAAACCCAAAATGACTGTGGTAACACCCGCTATCAAAAACCCTAATTTAAAACCAGTAGGCAAGGGCGCGATAAAGAACGGTATTGTTCCAACCGCAAATCCAACCGCTAAAGCGCCAACCTGTGATGAGTAAGATTTTTCGTCAATCAGACCGTAAGTTTTGGTCAAAGAATCTTTAACATCTTTATTAACTTTGGTTACTGCTTTGCTCATCTGGCTACGATTTATCTTTGTTACTTCCATAATTTCACCAACTGTTTTTGCGCTAAAAATGCCGTCTATCAGGCCTTTTTCATGAGCTTTTAGACCATTAAAATCCGCTTTAAGTAGCTCTAGACTAAACTTATTAGACTTAAAAAACGCAATTTTTTTGGTTTCCTGATGAATTTTTATATAACCCCTGACAGCTAAGTCGATTAGAGTTGCGGACATATCTTTACCGTCAACTCGATAATCTGCTAACATCCCGACTTCGGCTGGGGTCAAATCTTTTGGTGGTTCATATTCTGGAATTATTGTACCTTTGCCTTTATAGTCTTTGCCGTTGGCTCGCCAATACCTATATGAGAAGGTGGACAGTATTAGCCCTAATACTAAGCCAATAATATTTGCTAAATTGTCTTTAACTTTATCTGTAAAGGCTGGTTGTTTAAATACAACTCCATCAATATTAACTCCGATAGTTAAGCCTTGATTTGCCTCCAGACTTTTATTGGTAGTAAAGTTAATAGAATTATCAGACGCTGTAAATTGACAGTTTTTTTCACGCGAACCTTGATAGCCGGTGTAACAGACAGCATTTGCTGAATTCAACTTGCCAACTTGTAAAAATACGGTTGCTGACACATTCTCAAACGATTGTTGCCATCCGTTGCCATTTACGTCCCAGTAAAATTGCTGTCCTTCTTTGAAATTAATAATTTTTTCTTGAGTATAAACTATTTTATAAGTGTGCTTTCCGGTAATTGTCTGGTTAGCGTCGCCAATTTTTAGGACTAAACTAGCGTTCTCGCCATAAGTTGTGTAGGGCTCGTTATCCCCGTCTCGCATTACTCCAAGGATTTTTATCTTTGTATCATAACCTTGATGGTTTTTAGGAATGGCTCTCAATATTCCATGATTTTGGTCTGCAAAAGTTAAGTTTATCGTTTCATTAGTTTGTAATGAACCACCAACATCGTCGTTATAAATCACGAAGTCAGTATGGAAATTATTGATTGTAAAATCATTAACATCGGCCCTTGCCAGACCTGTTAGTCCAAAAAGTGTCAGACTAAAAAACGCTAAAGCAAAAAGTTTTTTCATATCTGCTTAGCATCAAGTTTTTCACTCAAAACCTGAACACTATCGCTAACAAGTTTGGCTATCACGTCCTCAGTCAAAGTTCGTTCATAGCTGGATAAATTTATCCGGAAAGTGATTCGTTTTTTACTCGTCATTTTTTCATCCGCAAAAATATCAATCAAATTAAGTGTGGCTGAGCAATCTTCTGGAATTAGATTATTAACTGCGTCGTCCGTGGCATTATTTAGTTCAGAAAAAGGTAATTTTGCGTCCACTTCCAAACATACGTCTTGTGATATAGACGGATAGCGCGACGAAGACAGGTAATCATTACCCGTATTTTTGAATGCAGATAAAAATAGCTCAAAACCTGCGCAGTAGTTTGGCAATTTAAATGATTTAATAACTGAGGCCTTAAACTCACCGAGCACGCCAACTGGATGACCGTCCTGATTAATCAGGAAAACGCACCGTTCGGAATCATACGGCGCAAACATTTGAGCCATTAGTTTGTGGCCGTTAATTAAATCATCGTTATATTTTACAAACTTGACGCCACTAATACCCAGCTGGTTTATATACGTGCGGGCTCCATAAAACGGTGCGTTTTTAGCGTTTTTATCGGCAATCACGACCGCCACTCTGCCAAATTCTGACGGCACGTCGTCTTCTCCAATTTCGGTTTTACTATGTACGACACCAATCTCAAACAGACCGAACTTTTCATAATTATTTTTGATATTGACATGTACATGGTTTAGTAAATTCGGGGTGAGGCTAAGGCGGTAATACTGCAGTTCTGGACTGAGTGCGTTGTTAATCTTAAAAGCGATTTCGCTGTCCTGTCCGGCTTTTTTTATCAAATCTTCTGGTATAAAGCTATATGTCAGAACTTCGTTCAGTCCAAGCGAAGAAAGATTGGTTCGTATCCGTTTTTTTGCAGTAATTTTCGGGTCAATTAGCGCTGGTGCAACGCTTTTTTTAGGCAATATTTTTGGAAGCTTTTCATAGCCATATAGTCTGCCAACTTCTTCAACGATATCTTCTTCTATTTCAATATCAGTCCGCCAAAATGGTGCAGTAATTTTTAGTGAATCACCCTTATTATCAACTTTAAATTCAACGTTTAATAACAGGTTTGTGATTTCATCACCGGAAAGCTCAGAGCCTAATCTTGTGTTAATAAAAATAGGCGATACTTCAATTTCTTGTGAATTTTTTAAATTATGAGTTTCATCAATTACATCACTAGCTTGTTTTGCTCCGGAGTGTTGGCGCATCATTTCCATCGCTTGGGCTAAAACTACATCGTTTTGAAGCGGTGACTGGCCTTTATTATTGCGAGTTACGGCGTCTGTAAATAAACCATGAGCCATGGATGTACGTCTTATGCTGTACATATCAAAATTCACACACTCTATAATTATGTTTTTAGTATTTTCATCAACTTCTGTGTCTATACCACCCATTACACCACCAATCCCAACCAGGGTTTTGTCGGTAGCTATCATTATAGCCTCGTCACGTGGTTCAATGGCCTTGCCATTAAGTAGAGTTATTGTTTCGCCTTTTTTAGGGTGTCTGGCCGTTAGTGTAGGTACATCGCCGGAAAGTTGTTTTACTTTATCGTAATCATAGACGTGCAGAGGCTGACCAGTTACGTAAGCTAGGTGGTTGGTAATATCCACTGCATTATTTATTGGCTTTACGCCAATCCGAGTTAGTAATGCTTGCACCCACACTGGACTAGGTTCGATAGTCACATTGCTCATGGCCACAGCCATAAACCTTGGGACAAGCTCTGGGATTTCATTAACGATTTTTAGCGGTAGTTCGTTTGCAGGAGTAAAAACGGGTTTGTCCAAATACCAATCTGGTGATTTAAATTTGTGCTGATAAATTCCAGAAATTTCTCGGGCTACACCTAGCACTCCAAAGCAATCTGGACGGTGCGTAAACATCTTGTTTTCTATGTCGATTACCGTGTCACTCAATCCATAAAGGTTCTTAAATAGAGTTCCGGGCTTGGTATTATCTTCGCCCACAACTTCTGACAAAATCTCTAAAATTCCCTCGTGGTCGCCACTAATCGCTAACTCACTTGGGCTTGCCAACATACCATTACTTACCACTCCACGGATTTCGCGGGCTTCCAGCACAAACGAATCTTTGTCGTATGTTGATGGCACGATTGTACCCGGGGGAATCCATGCAACTATCAGACCTTCACGCACATTCGGTGCTCCACATACAACTTGGACCGTTTCCATAGTCCCTGCGTCGATTTCGCAAACAGATAGTTTATCAGCATTTGGGTGCTTTTCACTCTTTACGACTTTGGCAACAACCACGCCTTCATACCTTGCGCTGTAATCAATAACTTCCTCTACCGCACCTAGTTGTGCACCGATTTTTTGGACCAACTCATCAACATTGTCGAGATTTAACTCCCCACCAGTATAATATTTAACCGTCCTTAAACTAACTTTCATCTCAGAATTGCCTTAAAAAATTAAGTTTGCCACTATTGAAGTTTCGAATATCTTCTATGCCGTTTTTCATCATGACCATACGTTCGATGCCAAAACCCCAAGCAAAACCTGTATATATTGCAGGGTCAATTCCAGCCATTTTGAGTACCTTGGGGTGAATCATTCCACATCCACCAAGTTCTAACCATTTTTGTTCTTCAGAATTATCTTTCTTTAGAATATCTGGCCTTTCAACCGCAAATTCAAAGCTTGGTTCGGTAAATGGAAAGTAAAAAGGCTGAATTTTAGCTTGAAGCTCTTGGCCAAAATATTCACTCATATAAGTTTGTAAAGTAGCGATTAACATCCCTATGTGCACGCCCTTATCTACGTAAATGCCCTCTAGCTGATGGAAGGTATGTTCATGCGTAGTATCCAAATCTTCATTCCTAAAAACTCGCCCAGGTATAATGTAGGCGATGGCTTCGCCTTTTTCAAGCGAGTCTTTATTGGCCTGCAAAATCCGGTTTTGCATTGTACTGGTATGTGCTGGAGCGATAAAGCCTTCTTCTGTAATGAATGTGTCATAGTCGTCGCGAGCTGGATGGCCTTCAGGGAAGTTTAGGCTCTCAAACATATGATAGTCGTCATCAATTTGCCGTGATTCTATTGCAGAAAAGCCCATCCGGCCAAAAATATCAATAATCCGCTCAATTTCTGTGGACAACGGGTGTATCGAACCTTCGCTAGCTGGTAATACCTGTGGTTTTGTTTCTAGATTGGTATTGAGGTCCCAAGGCGCAGTTACGTCAATTGACGGCCGATTGTCTTCGACTTTTTCTTCACCTAAAGCCTCTTTTAGTTCACGGCGCAAATCATTAACTGCCTTACCAAATGCCGAACGCTTATCTTCTGGCATTAGTTTGATTTCGTCATATAAACTCTTTAGCTCAATACTCCGAAGAACAGTTCTATCCCCCCCCTGAGCCCGAGATTTTAGCTCATTGATTATATTCTCATATTGATGCATCTTGCTATTAATAATACCAGAGGTGATACATAAGTGATATATTTAAAGTAATGGGAAATTTTTCTTTAGATATCGTATCTGACTATGACAAGGCAGAGATAAACAACGTCTTTGACCAGACCAAAAAAGAAATAACTAGCCGTTATGACTTTAAGGGCACTCAGGCTGACCTAGAATGGCTGGACAGCGACAAAACAGGTATTAAAATAACCGGTGATAGCGACTATCATATCGATGCCATATTAGACATCGTCCGTAAAAAACTAGCGTTGCGAGGCCAAAACCAAAAAGTACTAGACACTTCTAAAGATTCCAGCACCACTAACCTAAAAACCACCAAAGAAGTGCTGTTCAAAAAGGGTTTAAGCGGTGAAAATGCCAAAAAAGTTACAAATCTAATTCGTGATAAATATCCTAAAGTTAAACCAAGCATTCAAGGCGACGAAGTTAGAGTCACCAGCCCTAAAAAAGATGAACTTCAGGCCGTAATGCAGATTCTGCGCAAAGCCGACTTTGACTTCCCGCTAGACTTTACCAACTTTCGCTAGGAATAGTTGATTTTGTTAACATATTGTGTTATAATTATACTTAAATGAAGGTTTCTCATGAGTATTTTTTTGGGCCAGACCACCAAGTAGAGCTTGGTGACCTATTAGACGCAACTCTTATCACCCATGAACGCCTAAATAGCCCCGCTTGCGATTTGCCAGCGATTTATGAACAACTCGAGCAATCTATCAGTTACACCGACAGACAAGTACCTAGGTTGTTAATTAAAGACTCCAAGGGCTCATCTGAAACAGACGTAGTGCTGCTACAAACCCCGTACGCTAACCGAGTGATGCCAGTTGGTTCAGCTAGAGATGTCAATGCTTATATAGCTGGCGACGTTTCCTTGGCCAATAAAATAAATTCAAACTCCTGGAACATGGCAATCAAGCACTATTTTTTACATGAAGTTATTAAAACCGCTAGTGTCCATGACGCAGAAGGCAAAACCCTACCAATTATGGTAATACCATCACCGTCCGGCGACCATAAACGAAAGTATAATGGTATCTGTAACGCAAATATCCGTGACGGCAACTTTAGCCCATACGCACTAGATTCTTTAGATGCCGTACGTGACGCAGGGTACAACCGAATTCATTTGATAGGTTACGCGCTTGGCGCCATGGTCGCCAGAAGTATTGTCGAAAAAGCTTCTTTTAAAAACATAGATGTCAGCAACGTGACCCTGGCCGAACCTGCTCTAATCGGCGGTTTACTAAAAACCGTCAAAGCCTATACAAATATTGGTGAAAGGCAACCAAGCCCAGAGCCTATAGCATCGACCGATGAACAAAAAATAGGCACCTGGACTGACGGTTCGCCTAAACTCATTACAAACTTAGACGCTACACCAGCTGGATGGATAAACAACATTACTTCCGCTCCGAAAAACAACCTAGATTTACTAATTGGACTAGCCAAGCCAGAGAAATTTAAAGATTTTATTAAAAGTGATATTGGTAAACAACCAGGCAAAACTAA
>JAYUAP010000156.1:0-1082 GCA_043741255.1 Candidatus Saccharimonadota bacterium
GGTCGCAACAGACACCTTCTTGAAACCTGTCGTTCCAAGGACAGCAAGTTCTTTAACAAGACTACTGCTCCTTTCGTCGGTTCTGCTGGTCACACTCTGCTTGTATCGGAATTGGGTCCCCGTACCTACATTCCTTCCCATGCAGAGTTTCAAGCACTCCCAGGACAGAAGAGGACTCACTCTTCCGTTTCTTCCTCCTCTGCTTCTAGCACGGGCACTGCCGGCTCGACTCAGCAAAAGAAAGGTAAGAATCTCTCCACCCTGTCTTCGACATCAAACACCTCGTCTGACTATGTTTTGGTTACCTTATCTTGTTCTCGTCAACAGGAGGGGGACGCATTAACAAGCAGGCCCGTTAAAGCGCTTTTGGATACTGGCAATCATGCCTCAGATTTCATAGCGTCTTGGGTGATTGATAGCTTAGATTTAGGTGCATTCGTTAGAGAGAGTAATAGTAAGACTGTTTGTTCTGGACTCGACAATGCCTGTTATGACACTTCTAAGTCTATACGATTGTTCGTTTCATATTTTAATGAGTTAACTAATAAGTACGACGTTCTTGACATTGACGCAGTTCTTTTAGACACTTCTTCTATTGATATGATTATTTCAAAATCAACAATAATTAAATATGATTTATTCCGAACCATACCCAGCCAATTTTTTCGTTCGAAACCAATATCAGAAGTGCCCTGTACTTCTGCTTGTGGAATAGTATCGTGTGGATGTCTACCAATTAAAGCGTCGAGAACTTTAAAACGGCTCCCCAAAGGGATTTTATGTAACCCAGATACAATCCTGACTTCCAGCCCAAAACGCGGAATGTTCTCCATGTTGATTCGTGAGTCTGAGAGACTCGCGACGGTTTCATTACCAGACGAGGACGAAATTGATCACGTTAAGACTGACACTTTCGCCCCCTGGCTACCTCAAAATCAAAACTCTGACACCCTATCCTGCATTAATATCGACCCTGATGCGGATAGTGAGCTTCAGTCAGCTCTCCGTGCGGTATGCAAGGAGTTTTCAGACATATTCAGCGTCGAGCTTCCTGCAGAGCCCGCTAATATTCCCCCCTTTAC
>JAYUAP010000157.1:0-2968 GCA_043741255.1 Candidatus Saccharimonadota bacterium
ACCCACCAATCAGAGCGCCAATAATGCCAACCACTATGTTGCCTAGTGCCCCTTGCTCTGCGTCAGTTCGCATGATCATTGATGCAATCCAGCCGGCCAGAGCCCCAAAAATTAGCCAAAGTATAATTCCCATAAATCCTCCTTTTTGTACTGTTATATTTTGATTGCTTTTGTATATTAACTGCTAGGTCCGCTGCTGCGTTGTGATAATTATTGCTTTTTGGTTTTTTTAAGTAAAGGAAATAGTCTCTTATGGCTCTAGTTAAGGGTGTACTTCGTGACTACGATATCTAAGCCTGATCGGCGAGTACGCCTCCCTTGTCCCTGAAGCGGAGGCCGGCCGGTGGACTTCGTCCTTTTCCACTCAGTCTTTCTCGGAGCAAACTCCTGCGAGAGACTTCGCTTCGCCGAATCTTGCGGCCTCGGCTGTCTTTACGGACTTTGGGGATATTAGTGTCACCCGCAAACTTAAAATCATAGTTTCTAATAAACTTTGGGATAGATTTATCATCTTCACGCATAGGTATAAAAACTCTAAGTAAGGGGTTCATCTCCCCGGACAATACTGGTATGCTTGTTGGCTTACGATGCCGCTCTTGAGCGTAATCTCTGCTGGCACATGACCAGGTGTTAGTTTATCCGTATAAACAAGTACAGACTCACGTAAGTCACGATTATAGTGCTCGTCTTTCGGCTTGGTTGCTGATACGGTTGGTTCTTTAGGCTCTACTTAACAGAATACTTGGCCGAAGTCTGATAGTCACCATTTACATATATCTTGACTGTATAGTCACCAATAGGGTGCGTCTTGCCGGCTTTTAGCGTGAAGTCGAACCCAGCATAAACTGCGTTATCTTTGGCTACAGTTAAACCGCCATTATCTACGAACTTGTCTTTAAGATAACGGGTATACGAAACACGGGTATCTTTTTTGACATTCAGTAGTGATATTACCGTATTTATCTTTGGGGTATTAGCAGTAAAAGTCGTGGTTGGGTTAACTGCCGCACCACTGTTATCGGTGTCGTTACTAAATTCGACTTTACTGACATGTTTTTGTACTGGCTCCAACTGCTTGGTCGTAGAAGTGGTTGTCGTAGGCTTATTCGTAACATTCTTACTGTAGACATAGTAGCCCACGCCACCGATGACGGCTACAACAACGGCTACTAATAATAACAAATGTATTGAGCCAGTTTGTGACTTATTAGTTTTCATTGCTGTGACCACTTCTTTCTGGGTTACTTCCACTATTTGAATCATTATTCCCGGATGACTCAACCCCCTCGCCAGCTTCAGCTTGTTCTTCAGCTTCTGCTGGCTCAACCGCTTCCTCTACTTCGGCCGGCTCATTATCTATATCGCCCTCGTCGTTTTCAGAATCATTTACCTCCTTGGCCTGGGCAGCAGCGGCTAGATCTGTTTGCAGTGTTTGTTGACCCTGGCTGACGTCAACAGCGTAATCACTTGGTTTAGTGGTTGTTGTGGTGGGTGTTGTTGGTGCAGTTTGCGCCAGTGCAATACTACCACTTAAGATTATGGCTGCAAGGACAGATACGAATACAAGCGTCCATTTAGTATTATTTTCAATAACCATATTAATCCTTTTTATTCTTACTACTTATGTTTATAAAATAATAATACATTACTTTCGATTAAAAACAATGTTTTTAGCACAGAATCCAGCTTTTCTGAACTGGAATAGAGAAAATGTAAGTTGTCAAATAATTAGTAGTTAGGCGCAGTTATTGCGTATAAATATTCCCAGAACGATCAAAAAACAATGTTTGTGTTAGGTAGTTGAGACTTAAGTCTATTGATTTGTTCCTGATTCAGTGGATTGCCCGTGAGATTGAACTCTTTCAAGTTATTCTTTAAGTTGGCCAATTCATTCGGCAGTCCAGTAATTTTGTTATTGCTGTAATCGAGAGTCTCAAGTTTGCTTAGTTGCCCAATCTCTGCCGGCATTCCTGTCATATTATTATCACTTACGTCTAAGACCTTAAGTTTTGATATCTGTCTAATCTCGCCGATTAGGCTGCCGTCTAGAAGGTTGTTATCTATTTTAAAAACCGTTACATTCACCATCTTTCCCATTTCTGACGGAAGCGTTTCGATACGGTTGTTAGACAGAATTAACTCAGTCGTAGCAGATTTGCTATAAACATCAGAAGTTACCTTTGTAAGCCCTTTATTGCTCAGATCGAGTACTTTTGCATTTGGAGAAGGTTTTGTCGTAGTTTCTGATGTGGTGCTAGTGGACACTGTACCGACATTATTACTCGATTTATTTTTACCGAGGGTGAAACTCAGGAAGACCCCACCGGCAATCAGAACAGCAACTACAAAACCAAAAAAACTTCATACTTTAATTCTAACACTTTAGCGTCACTTTTAGGGCTGTAGAGCTAACTTTTTTGTAAACCTTCGTCTAGCCATATCAAGAATGGGTCTAGGGAACAGGTCGGATTTTCACCTGCTTGATCCTTCAGGAAGAGACGGGCCGGGTTCGAACTAAGTAACAGAGGCGAAATGAAAGAAACGCCCTTTCGGACGGTTCCAACATTTGTACCACGTAATTGATACATTCTTTCTTGGCTTGACCATGGAGAGAAGTTAGGGACAGGTCTAGGAACTAGGTCTGCACTTTTCTCTGCTTGGTCTGGCTCGGCATAGTGGTCTAGAACCAGGACTGGACTATTTGTCACCTGTCCGGCTCCCCTAATGAGACATTTTGAGACACCCTAATAAAAGGAGTACCACCACGTCTTAAATTTGACTTAACCTGTGGCATGTAGCCTTGTATCAAGAACTTCAATGTAAACTGGATATAGGAGGTTTTTGATGACATATGTAAGCAAGAAGTCTAAAACTAAAACCATAGAGCCGACGCACGAGGAGCTAATGAAGCGAGACGCTATGGCGCTGGCTCAGCTGATACTGGATATTTATCAGGATAAGAAGCGTA
>JAYUAP010000158.1:0-1074 GCA_043741255.1 Candidatus Saccharimonadota bacterium
ATCCGCAATCTTTTGATAGGTGACACCAGCCGCTCTTAATGTTCGCATTGCCAGAATAAATTCCCTGTGGCGGCCTTTATAGGTTTGTACCACTTCCCATTCACTTTTTAATTTACGGTCTTTTTTTTCATCCATTTGTTTTATACTCCTGTTATTAGAAGTATCTTATATTAGAACCCTCATTCTGTCAAGCCTTTTACGACACCCCAACCTTAACAAATCGCGCCAATTTTCTAAAATTCATAGTAGAACGAACCTCCCCAGGCTGAAATAGTAGTGTTACCTGCAAAGGATATGAAAAAAGCCACTGTGATTTCCAGTGGCTTTTTTGTTGTCTTTTACTTGATAATAACGTTTCTAAAAATCAGAGATTACCTCTAGAATTATGTTGTAATTTAACACTAAAGTAGTCGCATTGTTATAGGTTAACGGGACTACTCCATTAGCCTGTACCTGTACCTGTAACTGCGATCCGGTGGAGACATTTTCACGCCCGGTGCCTGCGCCCACAGACGCATCCCAGGGGAATGAAATTCTCAGAGAGCCGACCGCGCCATTAACGTTTGTAATGGTTACGTCCAGGAACAAAACCATCGAACCGCCGCCAACCGGAGCATACTTGGCGGTTGTCGTGGTCACAGTGGGCGTGCCGCTGGTCGTACCTGAATAAGTGGGGGTGTATCTAAAAGACTTTGGATATGACAGAGGATTGTCAATAAAAGAATAAGCGATATTTGTGATAGTGGCGTTTGCGACTGTGTAATCTGTGTTGACGTATATCGTGATTAGAGTCGCGGCGACAATTGAAACTAGATAGTATTTATACGCGCCACCCTGCTTGAATCTAATCTTCATGCCCTTTTGATAAACCGTTGTCCCGTCTGTGGGAATCGTGATGGTGCTTGCGCTTGCGAATGTCCAGGTGCCGGTAACTTCTACCCAGCCGCTATTGGGTATTGCGGTAACTATGGGAGCGTAAAGCGTATCAAAATAAGTTTTCAAAAACGCTTTTGTGTTTGTCCAGGTAATCTTTTTGAGTACAGAACTTTCAGCGGTCGCTACCAGGTCTGTATC
>JAYUAP010000159.1:0-1069 GCA_043741255.1 Candidatus Saccharimonadota bacterium
TTAGCCTTGCTTTTATTTAGTGCTGGCTCGGTTATTGCTCAGAGCGTGCTTCAGGGCTATTCTACAGATGAAAGCCTCCAAAAAGGCATGCTAATCGCCCTAAAGGAAGGTGACGACTCAAAAATTGTTGCCGTTACAGATAAGAATGTCAATAAATTCAAAGGTGTTGTAGTTAACAAAAACGACTCACCGGTGACAATTAGCAACGAAGAACGCAAAGTTTTTGTGGCCTCTACCGGCCCATATGAAGTCTTAGTATCAGATGAAAATGGCCCGATTAAAAAGGGTAACTATCTTAGTATTTCTTCTAGCTCTGGTATAGCTGCTAACGCACACGATGCACAGGAGTACGTCATAGGTGTTGCCACCTCCGACTTCGAGGGCAAGGGTGATACCATCAGCACCACCACAGCAGAAGGAGGCCAAAAGACTAATATTGGACGAGTTACCGTTGACGTTGCACTGGCCAAAAACCCCAACATGAAAACTCCAGCAAAAGACAGAATTCCTGATGCAATCCAAAAATTAAGTCGGGCAATAGCCGACAAGCCGGTTAGTAATATAAGGATTTATATCGCAATGGCCATATTTATTGCGGCCTCGGCCATCGCTGGAACGATGTTATACAGCGGAGTACGCAACACAATGATATCCATCGGTCGTAACCCACTTTCCAAAGCTTCTATCTACCGTGGTCTGCTTCAAGTCATATTACTAAGTTTAATTATTTTCATTGTTGGCATTTTTGGGGTATATTTACTACTGAAGCTTTAGCGTTTTGATATAAAAATAAGGGGGTGGAGTAACAAAATGGATTCTTGGTTACAAACAGGCTTGATTGTAGTCTTGTTGGTTGGCGCCACCTCAGCCTTTATTTGGTTGGCGCTTCGCGTTGGTCATACAGCCAATAAAACTGCAGAAGACCCTAATTTTAACAAGGTTGCAGAAGCCGATATTGAACATATATTTAACGATGAATTCCGTGAAGAACTTCGTAACCGCGGGCGACTTCACTTTGAAAAAATCATCGGTGAAAATGCCATGTTTTTGCAACAAGATTTGCGTTTAA
>JAYUAP010000160.1:0-1068 GCA_043741255.1 Candidatus Saccharimonadota bacterium
CGCATCCGCTTACCTGTTGTTAATTTTTGTTTACGCGCTTTGGCAAGTACTTGATCGTTTATTTTTTTTATGGTCTCTTCATTAATCAAAACCAGTTGATTCTGCAAAGTCTTAAAACAGGGTACGTTCTCATTCATCAGGCAAAACCACCTGTCTTCAATATCATATTTTAGTTGGCGCTCAAGCGCGCGATAACTTAATTGTTTTTGATGCTTCAATACTAATATGCGCAATATTCTTTCTGCCGAAGTGCGATGTCTTCCAACAAATGTTTGAGGTAAATCTTTTGCTAATTCCTTCACCAATGTTTTGTCATTTAAAACACTATCCAGAATTTTACAATCTTCGCTGATGGAAGTTTGCGAAAGAATTTGCTCTTCGAAGACACTGAGCTGGCGATTGGTATATGTGACTCTCATGCTTTGAAGATAATACCAACAGTGCGTTTGCCAACAGATACAGAATACAATTTATTCACAACTTAATTGTTTATTTTTACACACGAACTAATTAATTGTTCACGCAACTAATTACCGAACCGGAAAAATGTAAACATTTTTCCGGTTTTTTCATTTCTTACCAGTGAGTTGTTTCTCGTAAATATTCTTTTAACCGGATACTTCTTTACAGTCCCTTTCGGAAGTTTGTCCATTAAAAATTTTTTGTGCGTGTTCCGGTTTGATTTCCTTTTTGTAATTTGGTCAAATCAGTTTAATTCCTGAAGCGCTGCGAGATGCACTCAATTGCTGTTTTAATCGTTGACGATGAGAAAGACATTTGTTTTTTACTCGGCAAAATGCTGAGTGAGAAAGGCTTTGCTGTTACGATTGCCAATAACCTGAATGATGGTCTTGGGAAACTTAATGAAATAAATCCTTCACTTTTATTTCTTGACATTCATTTACCGGATGGTTCCGGCCTGGATGCTATCCGGACCATTAGGGATCAACATCCACAGATTGCAATTATTATGATGAGCGCGTATGACGGTGCCAGTGAAAGAAAACAGTCGATTGAAATGGGCGCTGATGCATTTATCGGGAAACCACTGAACACAGATTTGATTCA
>JAYUAP010000161.1:0-1065 GCA_043741255.1 Candidatus Saccharimonadota bacterium
GAAGATGAACCTGTATTCACAAATACTTCGAAACCAATACTCCTACAGGCTTCTACAAGATTGACGGTACTTAAAAAATTTGTTTGAATGGCTAAGTTGAAATCGCTCTGCCAGGAATAAGCTCCGTAAGCAGCCAGATGAAAAACCCAGTCGGGTCGAATGGCAGCGACCTGGGTATGTAAAAGTTCAGAGTCTAGAAAATTAAGGACATGAATTCGAAGATGCGAAAGAAAATCTTTAATGCGCCAATTATTATATTCAGGACGCACAAAAAGATTGACGTTATGGCCATCTTTTACCAACCGCCTGACCAGATTCGCCCCTACGAAGCCTGTGCCACCCGTAACAATAACATTTTTGGTACTCATTACTTCGACTCTGCAGAAAAATAGTAGATGGCACAGCCAATTTTATTGATAATGGGAAAATGTTCTATAAGCGGCTCAAGAAATTTCATCAATCTAGCCAACCAATCTGGGCAAAACATAGGGACAAAACCGGCCCACTTTCTGTAGATAACCCTGCCGCCTAGTTGACTTACCCAGAGATCCAACATGTGTGGAGCATATGATTTTTCCTGGTGCTCGACATGGTAAGTCGAAAATTTTTCATTATATTTTAAGCCAGGGTTATAACCATTCGGTTCAACTACCCAAATCATATCTGCTACTCGCAAGGCTTCCTGTATTGCTCTCTCAGGGTTATCTACATGATGCAAAACAGCCCTTAAAATCGCAATATCAAAACTTTTCGTCTCGAAAGGTAATTCATATGCACTATTAATTATGTAGCAAATATTTCGCCCAAGTGATTTTTTGTAAGCTATCCCTACAGCTTTATCAGCCATATCACCTGCAACTGTACATCTCGGTTCTCCAAATACGTCAAGTTCAAGAGTGTGTGTTCCATCGCCACAACCAATATCCAATACATTTTTTGACTTTATCGCTAAAGACTCAAGCGTTATATCTGTCATTCTTTGACCAGCATACTTGCTACTCAAAGATATGTTAGTTGTATAGTAGTAACCTTGATTTTCAGCTACATCTTCATTGAAAATGTTTT
>JAYUAP010000162.1:0-1065 GCA_043741255.1 Candidatus Saccharimonadota bacterium
GCCAAGAAGATTGATGATTTGAAAATAAAAGGCCTGGGCAGTAGAGCGGTGTCGCAAAGAGTTTATCCTCAGGGAAGCGTAGCTTCACAACTGCTTGGGTTTGTTGACGATGAAGGTAATGGAAAGTACGGCATAGAACAATTCTTAGATAAACAACTTAGGGGGGCTGAAGGTCAGCTAAAGGCTATAACCGATGCCCAGGGAGTGCCTTTGGTGTCCAATGATGACAATATCCTGATTGAGCCAAAAAACGGCGAAAGAACTAGCTTAACTATAGATATATCAATGCAAAAGCGCGCCGAAGACCTACTAAAAGCACATTTAGAAGAAGTTAAGTCAAAATCTGGCAGTTTGTTGATTATGGACCCCAACACAGGCGAAATTAAAGCAATGGCAAATTATCCAACCTATAATCCGGCCGAATTCTCCAAGGTCGAGGATTCTAAACTTTTTACCAATTCTACAGTTAGCGAACCGCTAGAAGTTGGCTCGATAATGAAAACACTAACAGTATCTGCTGGACTGGATAGTGGGGCAATAACTTCCAATACGACCTATTATGACCCGAGTTTTTTTAAGATCGGCGATGCCACGGTTCGCAACGTAGAAGAAGACGGTGGTGCGCAGACTCGCACAATACCTGACATTCTGCGTTATTCACTTAACACAGGTGCTACTTATATATTGATGCAAATGGGCGGTGGCGAGATTAATGAAAACGCTCGGCTTAAATGGCACGACTATATGACAAATCATTTTATGCTGGGCACTAAAACTGGCATAGAACAAGGTTATGAAGCCGATGGCTTTATCCCAAGCCCAACAGATGGTTTTGGACTGAATATTCAGTACGCTAACACGGCTTTTGGTCAAGGTACCAACATTACGCCTATTCAAATGTTGTCAGCCTTTTCGGCCACGATTAATGGCGGGACTTATTATCAACCACATTTGGTGGTCAGCAAAGATAAAAAAATTGTTAAGGAAAAGATTATTAATCCAGACCTCTCAACGGTAATGAGAAGCATGCATGAAAATTCAGTCGCTAAAAACTACACCTTTTTA
>JAYUAP010000163.1:0-1054 GCA_043741255.1 Candidatus Saccharimonadota bacterium
CAAATTGACCAAATCGTTAACAACATCCTTACGCCAGGTGCGTAAGAATAAATAATGGACCAAACTAATCCATCAAAAAAAATCGTAATCGTTGAAGACAACACAAGTTTAGCTGATATCTATAAAACTAGGCTAGAAATCTTGGGCTACACCTGTTTTATTGCCTATAACGGAGTAACAGGGCTCTATTTTATACAGACAGAGATGCCGGATTTGGTTCTTTTGGACCTAATGATTCCGGATATATCTGGCGACCAAGTGCTAGCGACAATGAGAAAGAGCGCTTGGGGCAAGAATATAAAAGTACTCGTTATTTCAAACCTAAATGAAGCTGACGCTCCATTGGGCCTGCGGATGTTGGGTATAGAAGGCTACATAGTAAAAGCCAATATGCAAAACGACCAAATTGACCAAATCGTAAACAATATTCTCAACCCAGCAGCCTAAGAGTAGAGTTATCTTATTGCGGTATTGCTAAAGTATGATATAATATACATAAATAATGGAAAAATCACCAACTTTTATTGTTTCGTGCGATGTAGCATTGGGTCAGAATTTTGACTCTATTGAACTAGACACCATTAGATTATCTCGGTTTATGGACCGTGTTATTAAAAACGATAGATCTGACTCTGTAGTTACGGTAGAAATAAAATCACCAACAAAAAAAGACCTAAAATGTCCAATACTGAACACCCCGATACTAGGCAGATATTATCCAGAAAGTGACAAAATTCAGGTGATATTACACGATGACGTATCTACTGAGGATTTAAACAATGCCGATAATGAGGTTGCAGAACGAACACTGTTGCATGAAATAGGTCATTTTGTGGATAGCAAGAAGAACCCTTTTCGGTTTTTCCCAGAGCAAAACAGGCGTGTTGCAGAAATCTTAAAACAAAATAAAAAAACTAAAAGTATGTATACTGGTGCCGTAAGAGCTTATGCAGTAAGCGTTGGATTAGGTGTTGCGAGCATAACTATTGACGGTCCTAAACAGGTAGAGGATGGCCTAATTGTCGGAGCACTAGGATTTATGATTATAGCAGGT
>JAYUAP010000164.1:0-1050 GCA_043741255.1 Candidatus Saccharimonadota bacterium
CTTGAGCGTAACGGCAAGTGCCTGACCAGCATACCGTTAGTTCACGCCGCTAACGGTGACATTACAGCCTATTTGCCAACCAACATTATGTCTATTACCGACGGTCAATGGATTTTAGACATGGACTTGTTTAGGTCTGGGCTTCGACCGGCACTTAACACTGGCCTAAGTGTGACTCGTATTGGTGGAGTAGGTCATAATAAACGCCAAAAATCTCAGGCTGCCACAACGCTCAAAACATTGGCCGCTTACCGTGAAGCCGAAGAATTTTCTCACTTTGGTTCAGAACTAGCAATCGAGGCCAAAATTGCCCTAGAAAAGGGCAAAAACATCTTTAAAGTCCTAAATCAAGGTCCATCTGACACACACTCGCTCTACGAACAGCAGTTAATGCTAGACATAGTCCTTAACGCCGAGGCAGAGATAAAAATTGACATAGAAGCTCTAAAAGCTAATGTTGGTGAATTTGCCGAAAAAATTAAAAAAGATGAAGAATTTGACAAGATTCGTGACGAACTACGTAAAAAATGCACCGTGGAGCTTAAAAAATGAGTCGCTTACAGGAGCTAGAAAAGACCAAAATCGGGGTCGAAGCTATGGTGCAAATGAGTAGCGTTTTTGAGGGCATCGCCAGTATGAAAATTGCCAAAATCAAAAACCAAGTGCTTCAGGCAACGCTTTTCTTCGATGATTTATGGAAAATATATACACAACTCAGAGTTGATAGTTTGTTTAGATTTGGGCGTAATGAGGGCCGAGACGAAGAAGTTATAGACAAAGAACTTTACATTATCATTACAGCCGAAGGTGGCTTTAGTGGTGATATTGACCAAAAGCTGATTCGTTATATGTTAGAAAATTATGAGGCCGAAAAACACGATATTATTGTGATTGGCCATCACGGAGCTGTTCAATTGGCCCAAAAGAACATTAGTTTCAAAAAATACTTTAAACTGCCAGAAAAAGACCAAAACATCAATGTCACGCCTATCATTAAATATGTTCAGCAATATCGGACAGCCAGTGTTTTTTATCAACAGTATGTGTCAC
>JAYUAP010000165.1:0-15240 GCA_043741255.1 Candidatus Saccharimonadota bacterium
CCCAAAATTGCCGAGCTTTTGCGCGCGCAAAACGCTAATATTCTGATATTTGAAGGCCTACAAAATATGCAAGAAATTGTAAGCAAAGCTAAAGAACTAGCAGAAACTGGCGATATTGTCCTACTATCGTGCGGAAGTGCCAGCTTTGGACTATTTAAAAATTATGAGGATAGGGGCCACCAGTTCAAGTCTGTTGTAAATAATCTTTAGTTTTTAGTTGTTTCGGACATAACTTCTACTCCTTAGTGCCGGATTTTAGATATTTACTATAAATACACAACAAGCACAAGCTTTTTACTATTTTTACTGCAAATAGTCTTCTCTTAGGGTTTTTACTATTTGTTCTTCCGGCTGAATAACAATTGCTGAATTACCAACAATTTCTTTGATGTCTTTTTCAATCCAGTGATAATGAGTGCATCCCAGGACAATAACGTCGGATTTTTGTTGCAAAACATCTTCGATAATCCCTCGTACAATAAACCTGTCGATTTGGTCTGTCTCTATCAAATAAGCCCACTGACTACAGTCCGGTTCCAAAAAACGATTGTTACCAGAAAATTGATGTTTTAAATCAGCATAACGTGAACTTTTCAGAGTTATCGGTGTTGCGCAGACTGTAACTACGCCAGTTTTTGTGAGCGATACGGCTTTTTCTAACATTGGCTCAACGCCAATCAAGGGAGTAGACAACTGCGCGCGTAATTTGTCGATAATTGTTGTACTAACACTATTGCAGGCAACGACAATAACATCACAACCAGAATTACTTAACGTGTTAAGTATTGGTAAAACTAATTTATATAACTCCTCTGGGGTTTTATTACCATAAGGAACGTTCTTTCTATCTTCTACATAAATAACTTCAGCATCCGGCAAAGCACTTTTAATCGCATTTACGATTGATAATCCACCTACACCAGAGTCAAAAACCCCAATCTTCAAAACTATGCCCTCTTTAGTTTGTAATAATATTTGGTAAGTAATGCTGTACGAGCGGTTTCGGTGGCACTTTATCGCCTAAAAAGTGGCCAGGTAAATCAAAAACATCTGGCTGATTACTCCATAATACAACCGGACTAACTTCTATGTCATACTTTTCTCTTACAGGGTCAAAAAGCAGGCCTTTATCTTGGCCATTGACGAATCCTTTGACTATGACCATGTGCGAGCCTTCTGCTAATACGTCTTGATGCCTGCTAGGAACATGAAGTCTTTGAATCCCACCGACTTCCTCCTTTATGAGATTTACATAAGGCAAATCTAATTCCTCAGCTATTACTTGGCCTGCGTTTGAACCAAATGAAGATATGCCACAAATTACATCCACATCTGGGCTGGTTCTCTTGATTACAGATATAAGGCCTTCTAAAACTACTTTTCTGGCTATATTATTTGTTAAAAGCCTGCTTGTTTCCAGCTTAAAGTCTCTATTGGCTCGATTAGGGCTTCGCCAATTACCTATGGCTAGTGCGCCAGAGGCCAATACTGCATTTGCAGCTCCGTTTCTTCTGGTGAGTTTGTCTAGACCTGCTTGAATCTCAGGATTAATTATCATTTGTACTCCCAGCCTTGTTAGCTGATTTAATAACATTTTCAAATAATGCACAGATAGTTAGTGGCCCAACGCCACCTTTCCTCGGGGTAATAGTTAGGTCATCACGTCCATAAACAGATTCATCTACGTCTCCAACTATCTTGCCTTCTTCGCTAGCTACACCAGCATCCACCACCACCGCACCTTGTTTAAGCATATTAGGATAAATTATAGCTGGTCGGCCGGTTGCTGTAATAATAATGTCGGAGTCTAGGCTTAGAGTTTCCAAATCTGTTGTAGTCCTATCTGCAACCGTAACATCGTAGCCAGAACTTTTTAGACTTTTTGATAGTGGTCTTCCGACAAGCTTTCCGTCACCAATTAACAATATTTTTTTCCCTTTAAGTTCAATATTGTAACCAGCGAGTAACCACATGATAGCCATAGGTGTAGCCGGGTCCATCACAGCGTCTTTGCCTAGTGCATCTACATCTTTTTTAGGGTCGACCAAGTCACAAAGTTCATCGGTTTGAGCTATGTCGCTTAGTGGCAGTTGCAAAATTATGCCATGGACCGAGTCATCTATGTTTAATTCTTTAATCAACTGCTCAGCGTTGTTTTGGTCAATATTGTGTTGCTCAACTTCTACTAAAATATCTGCTCCGTAAGCCTTTTTTAGCCTAACATAAGTATTTATAACAGGGTCGTCTTTGGTTTGGATTATTGCTAATTTTGGGATAATTTTTTGGGCTTGACGCAGAGCACGCACTCCATGAGCCTGACGTTCTTTAATAAATCCAGACAACTCTGACCCATTGAGTAACTTCATTTACTATATTGTAACTTAATTTGCATATAATGGACTCATGCAAAAGAAAAAAGTTGGATTATTTGGTGGAACATTTGACCCCGTGCACTTAACCCATATAGATATTGCAGAAGCTTGCTTGCAACAGCTGGATTTAGACGAAATTTGGTTTTTAGCTGATAAACATCCTCGGCGTAAACAAAACACTACTGCATATGAGCACCGCCAGGAAATGTTACGTCTGGCTAGCCAGCATAATGATAAATTAATTACTGATTTACTGGATATCCAAAAGCTTGGTTACACACATGACATAAACACTCTTCAAAGATTTACGAGTGAATATCCAGGTCATGAATTTGTCATAATTAGCGGTTTAGACAGCATCCTATTTTTAGACCAATGGGAAGACCATCATCTGTTTATTGAGCTAACGAGTTTTGCAGTTGTGTGTCGACCCGGGATTTCGCTTAAAGAATTTGACCATTTGCTAGACAGACTAAATAATCAGTCACTGGAACTTAAGTATAAATTTATCGATATTGGCCAAAGCGAGATAGCATCGTCTAAAATCCGCGGGGCAATCCATAAAAAAGAGCACAAATCTAGTCTCAACCACAAAGTGGCTGACTATATTTACCAAAATAACCTTTATAAATCCTAAGCTGCAGTCGGAGTTGTAGGTGGGGTAGGTTCTTCTGGTGTTTCTGAAGTTTCAGTTGTAGTTTCGGTTGCTGTTTCTGTAGAAGTCGATGGAATTGTTTCTTCAGCTGGTGCTTCACTTACTACAGGTTCTGATGGAGTTGACTCCGGCTTAGACAATGAGAAACTAGTTTCCTCTGTAGTAGTAGAGGATACTTCGGTTGAAGCTTCTGGTTCTGGTGCCGGGCTAGGCGATTCATCCGTAGATGAAGTTGTTGATTCGGTAGGAGCTGGCGATACAGTACCTGCAGAAGTAGCTGGCATAGCTTCCTTGTTTTTGTTCTTGGTAACTATGAGATAAATTCCCAGTGTTAGTATTGTAAGAATTACTTTTTTCATAAAACTTTTTCTTTGACCGGTAAGGCAAAGTCCCCTTTTATTCTTAAATTTAAATTATATATAAAGCATACAAGCTAATGCTTACAGATGCAATAAGATGATATATATGAGAAGATTAGATTATGAGCTTAGTGGTTTCAACATTTAAATCGCCGATTGGAGAATATTATTTAGTTATAGATGATAAAGCTGTTGTGCAGGCCGGTTTTGGTAAACCTCCAAAACATCAAAATATAGCAAATCATCCATATATTAAATTGGTAGAGCAGTATTTTAAAGGTGATAAAAATGCTCTGGACAAAATCCCCTACAAGCAACATGGGAGTGATTTTGCAAACAAAACCTGGCAAGCAATAGGTAAGATTCCTTATGGAACAACTCTAAGCTATGCAGGCCTTGCGCAAAAAGCTGGCAACAAAAAAGCCGTGCGAGCTAGCGCCTCGGCTTGTGGCAAAAATAATATAGTTTTACTAGTACCTTGTCACCGTGTAATAAAAAGTGACGGCAGTATTGGCAAATATGCCTATGGCACAACGCTAAAGCAGTACTTGCTAAACCACGAATCTAAAAGCACAAATTAGATTGCGTATGACTGACGGTCAATAAAGTGGCGTTTGGCAAAATCTGCTTGTCGCCGTTTAGTGCTTTTAGTAACATCCTGGCTGTCTCGGTGTCCCTGCCTGGTCCTTGGACTGATGCTGGATTTAATAAGCTAACTACGTCAACCCATCTGTCTGTAAATTTTTTAACCACCGTTTCGAGTGAGTTTTTCGTAAGTTTCCTTATCTGCATTATAAACCAAATTTTGGTGCACCCGGAGGGACTCGAACCCCCAATAATGGTTCCGAAGACCATAGTGATATCCATTTCACCACGGGTGCTAACACTTTACATTCTACCTTATAGTTTCATAAAAACAATCGCGCCAAGTCATTGTTTTCCAATATAGTTCACTCCCAGGAGCATCAAATCGTATACAACCTTTGTATAAAAGATTTTTCTTGTAGGTTCTTTCTGATAGTTTGCAGACAGTATTAAGTAATTGGTCTTGATTAATATTTAAGAGACTCGACCAATACTTTTCATTATTTTCGTCAGCATAATGTTTATTAATATAAAATCTAAACTTTATTTGAAAGGTAAATATTTGAAAATACAGAGGTGATATAGTATTATACCCTCTGTATTTCGTGGGTCAGTAGCTCAGCTGGTTAGAGCACCTGCCTCTTAAGCAGGGTGTCGAGGGTTCAAGTCCCTCCTGACCCTCCAAGCATAAGCACTATGCAAGGCTTCTCCCTTGAGGAGTAATTATTTGTTATAGTTAGCTCAATGAAAGAAATAATATGGGTTTTCGGCACTAGTGCATCTGGTAAAGAAACGTTTATAAAAGCATTGCTGAATGATAATGATTTACAAAAAGCACTCGGCATAGATGGTGAGCAAATAGCTGTTAGCGATGAGAGCCTAAACAACCTTGGAAAACTTGATAAGTCACGAGCTATTATTATTAATGAAGCTTCTAGACTTCTTGAAACACATGAAGTACTGCTAATTAAATGGCAATATGGGGACACGCTACAGAATATTCCCGATTTGCTGTACTCTCAGTATCCAGCATATAAGCATACTGTGATTAAGTTGAACGTAGGCCTGAAAGAGCAAAAGCGACGCCTACAAACAAAATCGTGGTGGCATGATAAAGGGCAAGAAGATAAATTTATAGCTAAGGAATTAAAGCTAGTCGAAGACTCGGTCGAAGGATTAAGTGGCAGGTTCATAATTATAGTGCAGAAATGGTAGGCTTGTTGAATATTATTTCGGTTGCGATAGCGTGTACGATGGCCCTCCAAATATATCTAAACAGATACCAGTTGGTTCCAACAACAGCACCCCTGTTTCATTTGTACTAATTTGTATCTGTTATTTAGTTCTACTCTCTTTTGGTATTATTAGACTATGCAAAAGTTAGAACTACTTTGTATGTCTAAGAATGCCAAAAGAGTTATATTTGACCCTCTTAATTCTCACACTACAACACACTTCAAAGATGCACCAAAACTGCGAGTATTAACTGAAGAGCTTTTAAGCGACATGACACTTGAAGGCGATCTGATAGCAAAAGATATTGGTATGGGGAAAATAATTGGGGATAGTAATGTAGTGCGAATTGATAGCTCAGATGAAATTGTATATGCGATGCGTAAAAGTCGAGAAGATCAAGGCTATGTTCCGTTTACAAAATCTCAGTCATCCCAGCCAAGTACGAAGATCTCCGTTTACCTTGTAAAAAAAGACAACGAGACCTATGAACTATCTAGTGTCTGGATCGGAGAGTATGAGAGCCCAATGTTTCCACAAATGAGCAATGCAACGGCTGACAGCGTACCTTATTGGAGCAAGCATGCATTCGTCTGGGGAAGTCAGGAAATTATTCCAGGAACAGAGATTACTAAGCGCCCCTGGTAACCGTTAATAATAGTTGCTATGGACAAGACTAAGGACCTCCAAAACTAGAACTCCCTTCTGGGAGTTTTCGATTACAATTACTTGCTATACTTAAACCAATGGCAAAGAAAAAAAATAAGTGGTTTATTAAGAGTCCGCGGTAGTTATCTGCCCAACAGCTGGCAAGCGCTGTAGTAATAACGTGGATTGCCAAGCAACACAAACTTTTCATTACAACTCAAATCCTGTGCGGTACTAGAGACGTACGCAAGGATGTCACTTGTCCTTATCTTACCGACCCCACCGAGCAGCGGGTAAGCTATCGCCTCAAATCCACCCTTATCTAGTGGTACGAAATAAGCATACGGCTCTTCACCTCAACCATGACACGGCCATTAAACCGAATAATGCGGTGCTGTTGTTTGAGTTTACTAATGCTTATACTTAGGTCTAATTTGGGTAGCACTAGCTGAGCCTGGTTGCACGTCATACCTCAACCTTTGCCTGTGCTTAATGCCCCTCGGCAACAAACTACCGTTCTACTGTTAAGAATACAATAAAGATTGCATAACTGTCTACAGGTTTAGTTGCCCCTGTTATTGTTTGTAATCTCGGGTCTGACAGGGCAATATAGGGCTTTTATAATCCTAGGCTGAGAGCTAAAATGATTGTATATGATAACTTTTATTCTTCTGTGCCATATATTGCTCGCAGTATTATCACTTGGCTTCGCTTCAGGCGTCATTATTGCAACCAAGAAACAAGACCTCGGCACAGCATTCAACCGCACAAAAACCATGTGGTACGGCACGATATCAACTGTATTTAGCGACATCTTCTTGGCCGTTATCACAAAGTCTTCATTTGGCCGTATTTGCACCACTCTCCTCACATTCTTGATTCTGATACTTGTTGCTCATATTACCAAAGAACAGTTCGCCAAAAAACTGGCTGCTCTTACCCCGATGAGCTCAAGGTTATGAGCGAAAGCCCAAGCTCACTAGTAAGCCACTTTACAGTTTTAGATAAGCAAACCGTCTCTTCCGATTACTCATTGGTCACGCTAGAGAAGCCAGCTAGTTACGTCTATAAAGCTGGTCAATGCATCAATGTTGGGTTAGCCGATATGGCAGATGACGAAGCTAGAATGTTTAGTATTGCATCGTCTCCGAAGGAAGATGTGATTATACTTCTGGTTAAACACGGCATCAGCGAATACAAGAAACGGCTAATTACAGTAAAACCCGGGGATAAATTATTGGTGGGTGAGCCAACGGGTGGATTTGAGTTTAACAACGAACTTCCAGCGATGATGATCGCAGGGGGTATGGGAATTGCGCCGTTCCGATCCATCGTTAAGTACCTCGTTGATAGTAAGTACGAGCAAAGAATCCTGCTAATACATCTACATCCCACTAACCAGTCTCCGTTTGCGGAAGAGTTTATTGGCTGGCAGCGACAATTCAAGTCCTTTCAGTTCAATGCATTAACTGCAAACAACAAGAGGCTGGATCTCCAAGAATTGCTTCGGCAACAACAGACAGATTTTGGGTTAGCAAACCCAGTGTATTATCTTGCCGGGCCATCCGATATGGTAATAAGCTGCCGACAAGCACTTGAGGAGATTGGCATTGATCCAGAACTAGTTCGAGCAGATAGCCAATTGGCAACTGTAGCTTCGGGACGATGATGGAGCTAACATCCATAACTGCCGGTCTTCTTGTAAGCTGGAAATATGTGGCACTTTTCCCGCTGCTAATTATTGAAGGCTTTGTGGTAACGATAGTGGCTGGGTTCTTAGTATCGACCCATACGCTTAGTTTTTATCCTACTCTTGCAGTCGTCGTCCTTGGCGACATTTGTAGCGATATATTCTACTACTCACTGGGTTATCGGAGTTCGCGGGTGCTACGCACTCGGTGGGCGCGGCTTATCGGCTTAAAACCCGATCGGCTAAAAAGGGTTGAAGGCTTGTATGACAACCATGGTGGAAAGATACTCATTGCTGCCAAGCTAACTAATGCTATCTCGCTCGCTGCTGTCGTGGCGGCTGGCTTAATTAAGATGCCATTTCGCCGGTTCATATCGTTCTGTATTGTGGCTGCTATACCCAAAGCCTTAATATTGTTACTCATCGGCTATTACTTTGGTAGCGCGTACACCGATGTCACTCGACTGATTCAATACGCTTTCCTAGGTGCAACACTTGCGATCCTACTTCTGCTCGGTGGCTGGTATCTTCAGAAGCGGCTCATGAACGCCGGTAAGACCTAGCGAACGTCGATAAGCTTGGGTTTATACTTACGCTCCCAATACCACAGTAAGATTCCGACGTAGCCAAAGGCTTTGACTTTACGAATCGAGCCGTAGACGATTACATCTTTTGCAAAATAGGCTTGATCGCCGCGAATAATCCGGCGCACTTTCAGATGTATTTCGAGGTCTTCATCCGTGGTATCGATACTAGTCCGGGGGAAACCGTCAACTTGCTCGTAGAGTCTAGCGTCGATAGCCATATTGAGACCTGGAATCATAAACATCGTGTAATTATATTGATCACCTTTGTGCCAAAAGCGAGGAACGAATTCAGCAATTCGTATCAAGCCGGGCACTATGATCCCATCCCACCAACGATAGATTTCTTCATCTTTACGTGGTTTCAGCTTGCCTCCGATTATAAGTGCATCTTTAGCATCGAAGTAATACTTAATTTGACGCACCCAGTTAGTAGCTGGCATCGTATCGGCATCCGTCCGAGCAATAATCTGCGCTCCGTGTTTGACTGCATACCTAAACCCAGTATCAGCTGCGGCTCCAGTACCTTTTTGCGTTTCTGTAACTAAATGCATGTCGAGTTTTGAGTGCTGCCCGATGAACTCTTGAGCTATCCTATGTGATTCATCGGTGCTTTTGTTGTCTACCAACACAATACTAAAGTCGCTGTCATCTTGGTTAACCAGTGCTTGCAGGCAAGTTCGCAACAATTTCCGTTCGTTATAAAACGGGACAACTACCCAAAATGGAGTAACTTTATTTGGCATATTCCTAGTAACTCTTTATCTTTCCGCTCC
The DNA here is from genome assembly GCA_043741255.1 of Candidatus Saccharimonadota bacterium. GTDB lineage: Bacteria > Patescibacteriota > Saccharimonadia > Saccharimonadales > 2-12-FULL-41-12 > JALHOM01. The sequence continues at coordinate 8,903 of JAYUAP010000165.1, forward strand.
AGCTCAGTTGTGAGTTATGCTTATTAATCTGCTCAACTCCACCGAGCGAACTTATCCACTTAAATGTATCATCAAGTCCGTCTGAATAACTATATCTAGCCCTGTAGCCAATCAACTTCTCAGCCAAATCGATACTCATCGTCGATTCGTGATGAAGTTGATACATGATATTGACCGTCAGTAATGGTGCGCTATTAGACTCGATCAATTTGGCGCATGACTCAAGCATATACGCAGCTCCCAGACCGATTGAGTAGGGTATTGTCACAATCCGTACATCGCTATTTAGACGTCCCAGTACCTCTCCTAGGAACTTCTTTGCCTCTATAGGCTGCGCGTCCGTGATATTGAGCACATGGACACCCTTAAGGGGCTTTTTAATTAGACTTCGAACTGCATCAACTATATTGCCAACATGCGTGACAGAATATTTAGCATCTCCCTTATCTGGCAAAATAAAGCGACGCTTCCTCACTCTACTTAGAATCTGTGGTACTACTGTCCGATCGCTAGGTCCATAAATTGCATGGGGGCGAATAATTACTATTGAATCAAAGTCGTTGCTATTTCGTAGCAGTCTCTCGGCTTCAACCTTAGTCTCTGCATAGTAATTAAGGTAACGCTTGGCATAAGGAGCTGATTCCTTAATATTGATTTTATCGGTCAGAGGATCGTAAACACTGGCACTGCTAATGTAAATAAAGGTCTTTGCGCCCATTTTCTGCGCCAGCTTAATTGCATTCTGAGTACCTACCACATTTGCCTGATATATATCCTCCTTTTTGCCCCAGAAATCGACAAAACCCGCCGCATGAATAAATATATCCGCAGTGCCAATCGTGGCAATGTCTGCCTGTTCAGTAATATCCCATTGATAGTAATTCGCATATTTCATCAACAACTCGGGAGGTTTGATTAACCTACCAAGAGCCTTGATGTTATATCCATCGCTTGAGAGTGAGCGCACAAGATGAGAGCCAACAAAACCTATTGAGCCCGTAACTGCGACGATCTTAAGCATCTTGCCCCACTAGTTGCTTGATAACCACTTTATTAACTTTAAGCTGCCTACCGCTACGCGGTAACTGCATAAGTAGAATTCTGTCCGGATATGCATGAGCATCAATAGAATGTGCGCCCGAGCGCAACTTCTTTTCCAGGTATTCCTTATTAAGCTCACGCGAACCATCAACCTCAACTACTACGACAACTTCTTCATCGGCTCGATTGTCATCATAGATCCCCACCATAGCGCAAGCTCGTACCCCAGGAATTGATTCAATAATAGGCTCATAAAGCGAAGGGTAGATATTATAATCTCCTCGCAGAATCATGTCCTTCTTTCGGCCAACCATAACGATTTGCTTGCCTTCAAACCGAACAGTATCACCGGTATGAATTTCAGAAAGCACTTTATCGCCAAGATACTGCCTGCACATATGAGAACCGGAAACTATCAGCTCTCCATCGGTGGCAATCTTTGTTTTTATACCACTGACCGATTCGCCGAGGAGGTCTCCGGCAACTTGTGTCATCAATTTTTTGCGACCATCAATCACGGCAATCGGCAGAATTTCGGTCATCCCATAAATACAGGTAATAGTCGTTAGCGCGGGGAGAACGGATTCTAATTTCTTCAAAAAGCTGGTGTACACCGGCGCAGAACCCAGATAGATATGTTTGATCTGGTCTGGAATCTGACGCTGATGCTGGCGGCAATATTCAACCAGAGGCAACACCTCTGCTGGTGGACCAAAAATAATCGATGCTTTGTATTTCCGTAAATCGTCTAACACCGTCTTTGGCTTTGATCTTTTTGTTTCAACAACTACCGTTGTGCCAAGCCCAATGCCGATCAGTAAAAAATAGGGAAGGTTGGTATAAAATACTGCATCGTCTTCCGGCTCAATGATGCCATCAACCAAAGCCAGCGTTGCCACAAGCGATTGTACGGTGTGCACCACGCCTTTTGGTTTACTGGTAGTTCCCGAGGTGAAAACGACGATAGCTTCCTGGTCCTGACGTTGCTGAGCTGCTGCAAGTGGCCGAGAGCCTCTCAAAAGCCAACGAAAATCGGGGTACTTAAAGCTGAGTAGTGGATGATTACCATGGTGAAAAATCTTAAGACCATGTACGGCTGGCATGTCGGGTATATCAGTTGTTCGTCGCGCTAAGGCCATGAGGGGTGGCACGGCGCTAAGTAGGATAATTGCGTCGTCAACGAGTGCCCACTTAGGCTGGGCTGTCTTTACGCGCTCCTCGAAGACCTTTTTGCCCATACCCGGGTCGGCAATAACGCTCACGCCACCTACATACATGACTCCCAATACCCAAGCTACCACATCAACACCTGGCTTTGACAGCAGTAGCGCACGGTCTCCCGCCTGAAAACCACGCCCAGCAAGACTGCCACCTATCTTATGAGCTTTATTAATCAACTCAGCATATGTAATCTTACGGCCACTAGTTTGTTGAATGGCTATCTTATCCGGGAAACGTTTAGCGGTCGTTTCGATCAGACCAAGTATTGTCTGATTCTGGTCTTCGACAGTATGCTTAGTCTCGCTCATATTTGAGTTTCAGTGTTTTATAGCCAGGAAAACTACTACCGCGCCCATAGCTTCTACTTACGACAACTGGCTTGCCTTTGATCTCTAACAAGCTGCCGATGATAGTTCGTAGCTCCTTTTTAGCAAGCTCTGAGCCTAGACAGAAATGAGGCCCAGCAGCAAACCAGAAGCTGCGAAGTTTGGGATCCTGCTCGCGGTGAATATCATACTTAAAGGGTTTTGGGAAATAACGGGGATTCTTCAAGATATTGACCAGTACTACTAGTAAGCGGCGATCTTTCTTGAACTTGCAGCCGTCAATCGTGAAATCTTGGGTTACGCTATGGAGAACCATCGGTGAAGGAGAAGTCAGGCGAAGTCCCTCATCGATAGCGCTATTAAGAAGTTCTTTGTTGGCAGCCAAGTACTCCCACTGCTCATCATCAATCAACATGGCAATAATTCTAGGTAATGACGCGGATACTGTCTCAGTGCCAGCAATCATCAAGACGGCCAGCAAGGCTTTTGAGTCATCAAAACTGAAGCCACGGACTTTCAGCTGCATCATAACACTCATTTTGTTGGCAGTCGGTTTGTCGTAGTACTTTTTGACGATGTCAGTAAATTCTCCGTAGTAGGAGCGTGCTTCCGCCCATTCGTCCTCTGATAGCTTAAAGGTGCCTATGCTTATGTAGCGAGTGATCTTATCGCTAAGTTCTGCTACCTTCGGCAGAGTTGCGAGATACTGCTTGTCTTTGGCGGTAATCCCCAGCATTTGGCAGGTCATCTGCGCAGTACAGCGCTTAATAAAGGCCGACATATCGACTTCCTCGCCTCGCTTGAGCCGGTTTACTATACTAGAAACCTCCTCATTTAATGCTTCATCGACCATAGGGTCAATGAATTCAGGTTGAAAAATAGCTAACAGCTCGAATTTGAATTTATGATGAGCATCACCTTGCATGTTAAACAATGCTTGCGACTTCTCACCCATCAAACCTGAAATTAGCTCGCCAACGCTGCCCGTGTGGCTAGAGCTAAAGTGTTCCGTGTCCTTTAGTGCCTCTTTGGCAACAAAGGGATCATTTACAAAATAGCTGACACCCGGCACCCAGACTGACTTACCAAAAAATCTCGTCCAGCGTGTAAATAGATACTGAAAAGGACTATTTACCAAGTACACCATTTCTTCATGATATCTTGCTCGTATCTTCATACCTGAGCCTCAATTAATCCCCAGACTTCATCTATCGTACGAACCCTGCGAAAGTCATTGGGCTCTAGGATTATTTGGTGCCTAATTTTAAGAGCCGAGAGTAACTCGCCGACATCAATTGAATCTCGTATGTATTCTGACAACTCTAGGCTGCCGTCGCTACTAGCAGGTACTTCAAATAACTCCTCGAGCAAAGCAATAAATTCATTTCTTGTAATACTCATGGATTACATTATATATGACTACTGTTGTATAGCTAGAGAACAAATATAATCATCTTCAAAATGCCAAATTCCTCGCCACTCAATCAAACCTCGTCGAATGGTAAAATTCATCGAATCACTCTCATCTACAGTGATCTTATAGTCATTCATATTATGGATTTTTGCATCTGCTTTCTGAGCGGACTCCTTCGCAGTCCAAGAGGCTAATAGGCTATTTGCCCCGTGAACCTTCAATTGAGAACGCTCATTTTCGTCAGTTGTGGCAAATAGCAGCTCCGGGATTCTTTGCTTCTTGAACTCTATATCAACACCGATTGGCTTGCGGGATAGGGCTACAGCAATGTATCCGCCCGAGTCGCTGCCGCTAATGAAGTAGCCTTTTGGTGTTTTTATCCATGGTTTGCCATCATCACCCCAAGTGACCCGAATATCTTGGCCAGTAAGTATCTCCTCATTGATAACCCTCGGCAACCAGTTCTGATCGAGATCAGACGTAGTTGTCTGCTGAATACTAAGGCGATAATCCATAATCAATAGTATACTTTTACGAAGGGCTTTTTCTAAATGAATACTGATACATACCCAAAAACAATTCAAGAATTCCTATCGAATATTGCTAGTTATGGCTCAAATCAAGCCTTAGCGACCCATGGCGAAAACAATGCCATCTCTTACACCGAACTAACCGACAAGATTTCGTTAGCTGCCTCAAATCTCAAGGATCAGAACGGACTAAAGGTTGGTGATAGAGTCATGCTTTATGGGCTTACCGGCCCAGATTGGGTCGTTTCTTTCTTTGCCTGCCTGCTTGGGGGCTACATTGCGGTACCAATTGATGCACGCATGAGTTCGGAACTTGTGAGCGACCTCCTCAATGACACAGAGCCGAAACTTATCCTAAGCAAAGATAAAATAGGGTTAAAGACTAAAGTTAGTAACGTCCGTTTAGCACGACTCTTGAAAGCTACGGCTTCGCACTGCAAGCTGGAAAGTTTTGAGGAACTGGGTGGAGCTACAATATCTGAAATTATTCTTACCTCTGGGACTTGGTCGCAACCAAAAGGGGTGACACTAACCCACAAGAACCTTCTGAGCAATTTAGCTGGGGTGGATTCAGCTTATCGCTTGAACGATGGCGCAAAACTGCTGTCAATTCTTCCGCTGTCTCACGCTTACGAACAGATGGTCGGGCTTTTTGTACCTTTGTATCGAGGCGCAGCCATAACGTACATCACTGAGATACGTGCAGATATTTTGGCTACTGCAATCGGTGAGCATGGCATAACCACGATTGTTGCCGTACCTAGAATTCTGGAGTTACTACGTAAAGGAATACTAAAGAAAGTCCCGCCATCAAAGCGACCTGCCTTTGAGAAATTCGTCATTCACTCAAGACGACTACCTGTTTCTGCACGGCGCATGCTTTTTTCCAAAGTGCATAAATCAATTGGCGTTAGCTTAAGAACACTCACTGTCGGTGGCGCACCACTTGACCAAAATCTGGATCACTTCTTCCAGGGTTTGGGTTATACAGTTCTGGTTGGCTATGGCCTAAGTGAAACCGCACCTGTGCTTAGCGTATCGCTAGATCAAAGACGTGTTCCTGGTAGTGTTGGGCAACCACTGCACAACGTCTCGGTCGAACTTACCGAAGATGGCGAAGTGGTCGCTCGGGGTGATAACGTGTTCCGCGGCTATTGGCCGAAACAACATGAAGGCGAAAAATTCAGAACCGGTGATCTCGGTCGTTTCGACAAGCGGGGTGATCTTGTCTTGGTGGGAAGGAGTAAAAATCTTGTGATATTCCCTAGCGGGGACAAAATATTTCTTGAAAACATAGAGAAAATCGCCGATGGACTCAAAGGAGTTGAGGAGAGCTGTGCTGCTAATCTTGGTGACGACAGTCGCCCTCATATACACTTGTTTGCCGTCACGGATGGTAGTGAGATAGATCATTTTCGGGAGAGCATAAATGCAAAATTACCATTCGGCGTTCAGATTAAAACTATTTCAAAAGCCCGTATCGAAGCTCTTCCAAGGACTCACACTCTGAAGCTCAGTCGTAAACAGATTATCGACCACCACACACAAGATATTGAGAAGATTACAGCTCGATCATCATAATAGCGACACTAATACCGCTCGCTAGCCCCAGTACCAGTACGTGATCACCCCTCTTAACCTTGCCTTGATCAAGACTTAATGAGATCGCTGAGGGTAAACTAGCAGATACGAGATTCCCATAGTCCTTAACGGTTACAAAAACCTTGTCCATTGGCGCGCCGATCTTCTCAATTGTCTCAACTAGGAATGGGTACGAAACTTGGTGGATATAAATTTGGGCAAAGT
>JAYUAP010000166.1:0-1028 GCA_043741255.1 Candidatus Saccharimonadota bacterium
AATGATTGTACCCCTGATGCCAGTTGGCCCATACCTAACATAGCTGAAATGCTCCGTAGGATTGGTGCCCAAAAACCAAAAATCTTTGGCGTCATGGACCTAACCCAAGGATATCATCAAGCTCCTCTTACTTTGTCAGCACGTGTTTTCACTGCTTTCATAACCTTCTCTGGTATCTACCAGTTTACTCGTCTTCCTTTTGGACCTAAACGAGCTCCTTCATACTTCCAGGAATCAATGGCCTCCATTGTTCTTGCAGGTTTGATCTACAATATATGCGAAATGTATATAGATGATTGCAATGTTTTCGCAGATAACACTGACGAATTCATTTCTCGCCTTAAACAAATCTTTTTACGTTTTCGTAAGCATAACCTCTTCATCAAAGCTTCTAAATGTTTCTTCGGATACAAAGAATTAGACTTTGTTGGCAAAGTTGTCTCTGAGGCCGGACTCAAAATGTCCCGTACTAAGATTCAATCAGTACTTGATTTTCCCATCCCTACGGTGGGTAAACAACTAAAAAGTTTTCTGGGCACAGTCAACTACTTTCGCGATTTTATTCGCAATCAATCTTCTCTAGTTAAACCGTTACACGATTTAATTTCTGACTATTCTAAAACAAGAAAAATTGTTTGGAATCCTGAAGCTACAGCTGCTTTCGCTGAAGTTAAACTTCAAGTTAGCAAATGCACAACTATGCATTTTCTGAGTGACACCGCCCCGATCACGTTGCACACTGATGCATCTGATTATGGTGTAGGTGGCTATCTTTTTCAAACAGTAGACGGTGTTGATCAACCTGTCGCTTTTGTTAGCAAATCACTCTCTAAGGCTCAACTACGTTGGTCCGTGATACAAAAAGAAGCCTACGGCATATTCTTTCTTTGTACATATTTACAAACACTTCTACGTGATCGACAGTTTACAATAAAAACTGATCACAGAAACCTTCTATATATCCGCGAACATTCCAACCCAATGATCGTACGATGGTACATGGCGTTGATGGAATTTGACTTCAAAAT
>JAYUAP010000167.1:0-2864 GCA_043741255.1 Candidatus Saccharimonadota bacterium
TTGCTGACGAGTGACTGCGGGTTCCGAAAACTTTCGTTATACATAATTTGAATTCATTACTGTTCTTTTCGTTATGTTACTATACATATAATTTTGTGATTTTCTTAGCTTAGCGTTCTTAGCTACTATCTGATTTGATTCTTTCAAACTTTTCAAGTTTCTTCGTAAGAGGGGGTAGTGTAGTCCTATACTGTACGTACAGTACTTACGTACCGTATAGCCTATCGCCTTATCGGGTCTTGAACTCAGATACCGCTTCGGCTCTCACTTTGCTCTCGAGGCACATCGTTATCTCTCCTCTCTCTAGTTAGCTATCCTTTTAGCTTGCTAGCTTCAGACTTGTAACTAACATTACTTGCGCTTCATAGCCTATATCCCGACTAGCTTTTCGCTTTCCCCGGTTAAGGCCATAATATTAATATTCGGTTAATTGCTGGAGATCTATTATTTTGTGGCGTCATTTTGAATTGGTCATTTCGGCAGTTGTTGGATCTTCAAGTCTGTCATTTCAGCAGTCGTCTGTTCCAGCCAACGTTTTCGTGTCCTTTCAAGTTATGCCGCTCAAGATTTCACCTTCCAAAAAGCCACTACCTGTGGCCAAACGCAGCTCTCTATGTATTGAAACAACACTCCTTGCGATATTGAGTGTGACTTCCTGCGGGAAGTCTCAGAGTGCTCTCTGAAGTTTAGGAAATGAGGGTTGTCAATTTGCGAACTGACTTTGTTTAGCTTAGTGTAGCATGCAATACACAGCATAAAACCCACTGCCTTACAACATAATCTATCTACGAAGTAGACATCTTACATGCAGTGTAAAGTCACTGTCCTTATAGGTATCTGGCTATTGGTCAATTATTTCAGTATCAGGAACCTGGATCAGGGGTTCTGAACCTACTTCAATGAATACCTAAAACCGGATAATATCGCCATATGGTAGTAATCTTGTATAGAGATGTTCTACCGTATAGCTCAATCCTTAAACTATGATAGGCTATATTGATCATAACATGTATATGGTTATACAGCAGCATATACATCTAGATCATACATATATATAATAGGCTAAGTGCAGCGCATTAGCTTGACACTCCCCGTAGGCTTGAATAGTGTAGTTAAGACTACCTACAAAGCTGTTTGTTGCTATGATGTGTATAAAAGTGAATAAAGTGTACGTCTACACTAAATACTAATACAGTGACATATTTAGCTATCTATGCATGATTTGTTTATTTCTTTGTTGTCTTTGTCATCTTGACTTCTCTTAGGGATCGGTCTACCAGCGGGTATGTGAGATAATCAAATGCTGGGGATTGTAGTCGTTTGGTACCGATATCCGCATTATTATTCTTGGAATCTACTTTCTTTAGTATGCATGTCCCGTCTGCAAATTTCTCCTTTAAGTAATTCTCAGTCAGTTCAAGATGTCTCATTCTCTTTGTCATATGACTTACCACTGAGGAATCAATACACGCTTGGTTATCTTCTTCAATCACTGTGGGAGACTGTGTCCATCCCATTTGTGTCAATATGCCTCTGTTGGCTATGACTTCACACTTCAGTGTATGATTAACTGCTTTTACCTCAGACTCTGCTGTAGATGTCGAGATACTTCCTTGGTCTGTGGAGCACCAACAGATAAGGGATCCTCCAAGGTATCCTAGGTAGGATGTCTGGGAATGTTTGTTGTCGAGGTTGCCGGCGAGGTCTGCATCACACTGGAAGTACAGTTGGAGCTCCCCGGTCATTGTTTTCATATCAAAAGGCCCATTATGTGTTTTAAACATTAATCTGTCCATTTTGGATGTACGTACGTATCGCAGCAAGTGCTTTGCAAACTGTATGTGTCTTGGTCCTGGATTGTTTCCGTATCTTGATAGGACATTGAGAGGATACATGATTGTAACCAATGTGTGTACCATTCCATACATGAGTTGACCGACGATTCTTCTATACGGATACTTCTTACATTCTCCTTCATTTTCTGGTGTTGCATTATCTTCTTTTGACAGTGCAGGTCCGCTAGTTGGTGTAGGATATGGTAGTTTCTCATCTTTTTCGTTTCTCATATGTGCCTCAGCTAAGATTTCATCTATCATTCTTGTCTGATCCATATAATAGTTGAAGTTGTCGTCTCTTGTGATATTAATTCCTACGAACTCATTGTCGGAAACATCTGTTACTTTGTACTTGTGTTTCTCAAATGTGTTTACGAGTAATATCCATTCACTAATTTCACTTTCATCTCCAAACCATCGAAAATCGTCGCTATGAGCTATGAGTAGAATCGGTTTACCATTTTTCCATTTGTAGAATAATTTAAGATCCCATGGGGTATTCTTGTATCCACACTCTTTTACACATTTATCGAACTCGAGAGAAAAGTTTTGTCCTGCGGGAGGAAATCCGTATAAATTTCCAACTGCTTGAATGCACATGTTTTCTGGAATATTATATCCTTGTGGGGTTTTGATATATACAGGATAGTTAGGGTTTGCTCGTGTTACTAGGTATGCCCCTTCGAGGTCACCACCTTTCATTATTAATTTGTATTTTGCCGCTATAGTTACACATACTTTAATTGACGATGCAGATACATTGCCACAGTATACTGCATATGGGTCGAAATCTATATACGGAAGCATTAAATCTCCCCGTCCGACCAAACGAGCTTTCTTAGTGCCGTCGGACTTGATAACGAATGTCCACATCATTGGAACGAGGTGTTGATTATTATAAGGAACAATATTTAAACATAGATTTTTTTCAAATTTTGTTAATTCTTTGTCGATTGCTTCCTTCCATTCTTTATCACGAATTGCTTTGTAATAATTTTGAGGAACGCGAGGATCATGTCCAATTTTTAT
>JAYUAP010000168.1:0-1015 GCA_043741255.1 Candidatus Saccharimonadota bacterium
AGATGATGATTCAAACACCTTCCAAATAAGTCCGTTATACACTGGAACTGGAATATGTAGATTATCAAGCGTGTATTCATCCACCAAATTAAACCAACCAACCAAGGAACTCTGACTCTTGACAGACGTAAGTGTGCGATACCAATACTCATAATGAACCTTCACGAGAACCTGATTGAAAACAACCAACGACTGCCAATAGTTTTCATCCACAACAACCCAAGGACGTGTGATAAGACCATTTTGAACGGTATAATCACGCCCCTTCTTTAACGGAAGCCCACCTGTGATACCTGTGATGATTTCGATACTGTGAATTTTGCCCAAATCCAGTGCGTTAAACACCATCTCGATTGTCTTGATGCTTGTGTCAGCATGTGTCATGAATTCGAGGTCCATATGTTTAGGCATCGGATAATTGGATATTTCACTGGTATTCAGGCAAATGTTCCAATACCACGGGTCATCATAGATAATACGATTCTTGTTAGTATTCACCAACTTATTGCGGAAATTGACTGAAGTCGCCGAATTAAACCACTCGTTAACAAACACGAAACAACTGTAATAATCATTAAGTGGTTTCCATTCAATCCTCTCAATAATACAGATATCAAGATTTCTGAAAGTGTTCGCAATAAACTCCTTAGTGATATGATTGAGCACATGAGGCATGAAGAAACTGTTAATGTTAATAGTTGATGACATTTTAACGATTATTATTGATTACTGATGTAATTGTGTATATAATTAATTACATTTAAAGTATATCAATTTTATGAACTATTTTTTGGAGAGTGTATAAAAAATGTTATTCCAATACATTATGTTCAACATTTGTTATTCCATTGAAAAAATATATTCTCCGGAGGAACGCCCGAAGGGCGTTCCATTGGAGAATGTCAAAAGGCAGAGTCGCCTTCGGCGACAATGCCTTTTTCAAAACTACCATTGGTCGTTTTGATAAAAGGCGACCCGCCTTTGGCTACGGGGGGCTATGCTTCGTCGGAACGCC
>JAYUAP010000169.1:0-1015 GCA_043741255.1 Candidatus Saccharimonadota bacterium
GGTTGCAAGTACCTATTTTCATGAGAATGACTATAACGAGCTGCATATTGAAATGCAGCTAGCGCACGCGGAAAGAAATAAAGTTAAGGCAGCCTATAATCATGCCAAATATCTATCGCAGCGCACAAAAATGATGCAAGACTATTCCAATTTTCTAGAGTCTTTGATTAAGTAATATAAGAAGATGTGGACTTGCGTAGCTTAGATTTCGATGGCGTTTTCTTAACTGTGGATCTCTGTCAGTCGGATTGGGTATTTAAATTGAGACTTTTGCACGAAGCACTTTTACCAAAGCCCATCTTAAGTTGACTGCATTTTTGTTTAAAAAGCGCTCAATTTAATATTCACGGCTAAGTTTTAAGCCTTAAGTTTCGGCTTTTGCCTTTCTTTCATTGGTTAATAAGCCATATCACCTGTTAATTGGGTGGTACTGCGCTTAGATCCTGCACTTTTCACTTTGCACGAGAAGCTTTACTCACGACGCGCACGCCCTTTGAATGGCTCATCCACGCTTGAGGTTATACGCCATACTCATCAACATCAGTCGCGCATGATGACGCTGCTGACCTCGGTATCTTGCTTGCCCCATGCCGTAGTGTGGCTTTAACACGCCGAACACACGCGCTACGGTACAGCGGATGCCACTCAATAAGCGCTTGTGTTGCTTATCTGCTGCTGTCAATGGCGTATTCCAGTAAGCGCGCTTGAGCATGCCGTTCTTAAACATGGCTTTGTTTCAGTCAAGTAGGGTGGGCTTCACTGGCATCAGCCCTGTCTGCAGTGACCGCATGGGCGAGTTGTTGTTCTCACTGCGGGTCACTCAGGGGATACCCGCTTTGCAATAACAAGGCATTGAACATCATTCATGGCGGATAGGCAACTACTTTTGATGCTGAACTGGCTTTATTTAACCTTGATATTCAGCCTGTGATAGCGAATTTTATTCGGTCAAAACTGCGTTAAACCATTTCGAATTGCGACAGTCAAGCTACTCGTATTGGCTTAACGCTTTCAT
>JAYUAP010000170.1:0-1014 GCA_043741255.1 Candidatus Saccharimonadota bacterium
AATGGTTTGGCTGCAAAATGGGATTTGGACAAGCGAGGTTTCTCAATGCGTCAACAAGACTTATGGGAAAACGATACTATTGATCCAGAAGAAAATAACTTTTTTACCCACGCGCTACTAGTGGCCGCTCATGGGTTAAGCTGTGCGGTAGCTACGTTAAATGGAAATGTCCCAGACAACGAGCTAGAGCTATGGCAGTTAACATCTCAACAAATGTATGACCGGGTGTACACTGCTGTCGAATCAAACACAAACAATTGGTTCAGTAAGCGGCTGTACGCTACAAAATCCAACCCAGTTACTTTGGACGCCGGAATAGTTCTGGCAGTGCCCGAACTATTACCAAGTAACGCCCCGGAGAGTATACGTATCATTGCAGCTCAAACGGTTCGAAAGGTCGGCGAGAAATTGTTGGCGTTACCATATGGAGCTTACCGCTATAAGGGCGACACCTATGATGGGATTGAACGGACGGATGGCTCTGAGGCTACGGCAGGAGCTTGGCCGCTATTGGGCTATGCGTGGACTCGTGCGGCGAAAAAGGTCGGCATGATAGACGAGGCGGCTATAGCACTATCACGGATGGACTCACACCTAGAAAAACTATATTTGACAGGAACTATACCAAAGTATCGAGTACCAGAACAAATCCACCCCGACGGAGATAATCGGAACGGTCTAGGGCCGATGCATTTTGCTTGGGGTAGTGCAGAATGGGTACTCGCACATACTGATTTATAGTGTTTTGAACACAGAGAATCGAACTAATTAACAGATAAGAAAAATCGCCTGACTTTCAAAGATGAAAATTAGACGCTAATTCTAATCTCTAATTCTATTATGGTGACCCTGATTGAAGCGAACTGGAACCTTATCTGTGAAGAAATACTACGCTGGGTTGAGATACTCAAGGGAGAACGGGGGTTATTACCTCTCCCTGTGCAGTTGTGAACCTATTGCTTATCTAGTTGGATTATCAGTGTATTTTGTATTGTCTAAGGTGAGCTAGTGGTT
>JAYUAP010000171.1:0-6643 GCA_043741255.1 Candidatus Saccharimonadota bacterium
CTACAGCACAACGCTATTGAACCAATGGATTTTTAATCCATATTATTTTCCTTCCCAGTGGATTACCTTTTTCTCGATTCTAAGTGCAACCCGATTAAGTCCATAGCCTATCAGGCCAGTTAGTATAATGGCTGCGTACATTTCAGAAATTTTGTAAACAGTTTGGGCGTCTATAATGCGCCTACCTAAACCAATATCAGTACCAATAAACATTTCAGAAAATATTACGATAACCATTCCATAACTTATGGCTATGCGCAGGCCCGCAAAAATATAGGTTAGTGCCTCCGGTAAAATAATTTTTTTGAACATATCAAATTTACTCAGCTTCATGATACGGGCGGACATTAGTCGCAGTTCTTTTACATTCCTCACTCCATAAATTGTGTTAACTACAATTATTAAAAGGCAGGCGTACGTAACTACAGCAATTATTGACGGTGAACCAATCCCAAAAATAAGAATAAATAGCGGAAATATAGCTGCTGCTGGGATTGACCGCAAAAAATCTACAAAAAATTCTAGGCTGTAATAAACTTTGGCAAAGTAACCCATAGCGAGGCCAAGCGGTACGCCAATTAGCGCAGAGATACTGAACCCGCCCAGCAGTCGTTTTAACGTTTCCCAGGCTTCTTGTAAAAGGTTATCATGGAAAGTTAAACTCCATAGCATGCTACCGACTTCTTGTGGTGTAGACACAAAAAGCTTTGGTACTAGTGGGTTGCTACTGCTGTTGTTGAGTCCTGATAAAATTCCCCAGATAATCACAAATATTATCGGTCCGGAAATAGCGTAAAAATATCGGGATGAAGTTATGCGTTTCACTACTCACTACCTTTTTTAAATGACTGTAAAACTTGGTTGCGAGTCTTAAAAAACTTCTCGTCAGAAATGATTGAAATTGGACGAGGTCTTTTTAATTTTACGGGGATGACGTCATGGACTTTACCTGGATTTTTGCTCAGAATCATTACTTGGTCGGCAAGGTAAACAGCTTCGTCTATATCATGAGATATAAATAAAGTCGTGATACCTTCTTCCTGCCAGAGTTTAGACAGAATTTCCATCATTCCCAGCGAAGTCTGGAAGTCTAATGCACTAAACGGCTCATCCATAAGTAAAATATCTGGTTCAAAAGCAAAAGCCCGTGCAATAGACACTAACTGCGCCTGTCCTCCGGACAATGAGTAAAACGGTTTATGAGCGACGTGTGCCATGTTTACTCTGGCTAGGTATTCCATAGCGATTTTGTTTTGCTTTTCCTTCGGTACGTCCCTAGCTTCTAGGGCTAAGCGGACGTTGCCTAGGGCTGTCCGCCAAGTTAGCATTGAGTCGCGGTAATTTTGAAAGACAAAGCCAATCCGGGCTTTGTCTACCGATTTTTTGTTGATTGTTACACTCCCAGAAGTTGGTTCTTCCTGGCCGGCAATAATTCTAAATAAAGTAGATTTACCAGAACCATTTGGTCCAAAAATGGTCGTGAATGAACCTTTTGGAATCACCGCCGACAAATTATCAAGAGCGACAAAAGGGGTCTGGTTTTTTGCCATGACCCCAAGTTTTTGCCGTAGAGTTTGTGCTCTGTCTGTCTGCAAAAATGTTTTCGTGATATTTTTTATCTCAATAGATGCAGGCATTATTGATTCACTAAACCCTTATTATTTATTTTGTGTATGACTCGTCGATGTACATCTTGCTAGTATCAACAGCAGTTGTAATGTTCTTATTCTGGTATAAAATATCTGCCAGTGTTTGGAATTTATCTTTTTGGATATCACCCAATTTTGCGTCAGGGTAGAGGTTCATTGCATTGGCTACATCTGGTTTAATACTGGTGTATTTCGCCAAAATTGTTCGTGCCTCTGCTTCATTGTTTTTTATGAAGTCTATGGCTTTGTAGTATGCCCTGATGTAGGCTTTGGTAGCTTCGGGGTTAGCGTTCACGAAGTCTGTTCTAACCGTAGAACCGCCAAGGTAAAGTGGGTCTACGGTAGATTCTAGCGCTCCATAGCCAAAAACTCTGACTGGTTTTGTTGTATCTTGTTTAAACACGGTCAGTGTTGATTCGTATGCAAAAACGCTATCAACAGCTCCGTTTTGGAGTGACGCAACCCATAAGTTAGGTGTTTGGTCCACCCACTGAATTGCTGAAGTATCAACATTTTGAGCTTTTAGGTATCTAGTTAATAGTATTTTGGCTGTGCCACCAGGAAAGATGGCGATTTTTTTGCCAGCTAAATCTACTGGGCTCTGGACTAGTGATTCGTTTAGCACCACAAAAGCCCCTAATGTAGTTTTTTCAGTTACGCCAGTGTAACCGAGTGCGTAAATCTTGGCTTTGCCAGCTTGTACACTCTCTGCACCAAGTAGCGGTACTGTTGACGAGCCTGCAGAAGCGTCTATGTCTCCAGAATAGATAGCGTCTGTTGCTAGTTTAGATGAGTCGAATTTTTTTAGGGTTACTTCTAGGTTCTCTGCTGCGAAGTAGCCTTTTTCTTGTGCCACAAAAGCTGGCAAATCATTCGCCAAATTTATATGACCAACGTTCATCTTTGCTATTGTTTTGCTCGGATTTTGGTTTTTGTTATCGTCGTTATTTGCTATAGCAATTACACCTACGATAAGCACTATTGCAATAACTATCCATCCTAGTTTTTTGCCGTTCATACCTCTCCTCCAATTCTGCCACTACGTTGCCGTTTAGGCAGTTACATTAGTAGATTTTTAGTCACTTCGGACAAATAAATTGTGTTAGAGTGTGTGTTTGATTCTAGTATACGCCTAGTGTGAATTGTTACAAGATATTAGTTTTGCGACACTGTGGGACTCCTTCCAGACGTGGCCTTCGGCTTTTTTCGCTCAAACTTACTCGAAGCAATCTTATGCGTGAGTTATCAAAATAAAAACCACACTCAAGGTGTGGTGCTTATTTTGGTGGCTCCTCCCAGACTCGAACTGGGGACACAAGGCTCTTCAAGCCTCTGCTCTACCAACTGAGCTAAAGAGCCAAATCTGCTGGATTACTCAACAAATTGTACTCTACAGGGGTAGAATATTCAAGCTCTGTCTGTTGATAAGTATAAACAAGATTTTAGCAAAACGTTCTTCAATACTGTCCACTGATGGCATAGTTATTTTGGGCGATGTTTGTTTATTATTATTTAAACTACACAAGTGTTCTACGGCTTGCATGATAAAATCCGTTCCGTATTCATGTGCAAGCTCCAGTAAAACTTGCTCAGGATTTTGGTAACCGATTAATTTTAGCAAAACTAGAATTTTTTCGGTAATTTCCAGTGTGAGAAAAAGGTTTTTTGCGTCTTGATTTGTCTGTTCAGGGCTTTTGTCTATCAGCTCACTCAATTCTTCTAATACGTTTTGTACATCTTTTGGAACTAACTCGGGTTTGTTTGTCACAATATTTGCAACTTCAGCTAATATTTCATCAGCTGGCTGAGTCTCAGAATTGACCCGAATAACGTTGAACGATGTAATTTCTGGCTCTTCAGCCCTTAATTCTATAAAAGTTACAAAATCTGGATATATTGGTTGCTTGACCTCAGATGTTAACTCGGTTACTCCAGTTTGTGGTTTTTCAACCTCTTTTAGCTGTATAAATACTTTGTATACTTCATCCGCTTCATATATAGGTAATTCTGATTTTTCGACTTGATTGCTTATCTCTGTTTGGGCTAAATCTAAGGTTTTAAACATTTCCGGTATCGCAATTTTTTCAGCAACTTTTATTATTTCATCCGATATTTGAACTGGTTCTTCAGTCACGAAAACATCATTATTTTCTTGGATAGGTTCAGTAATTTCAGTTTGGTTAACAACCTTTTTGTCTGTAATTTCGGCCGGAACTGGCAATTGATTTATCTCCACAATTTTTTTCATCGTATCTTTTGGTTTTATCGGACTTTTTGCAGGTGGGTTTTTAGTTTTTGGCTGGACTGTATTTATAATTTTAATGGTGGGCTTAGTCGTTATTACTTTTTTCTTTACTGGCATCACTAGCTTTTCTATTATCTTTGAGGCTTCTTGTTTAATTTCTTCATTAACAATAATTTCTTGTTGAGTACTTTTAACAGCTTTTGGGGTAATCGACTCAACTTCAGGTAGCGAAGAAATTATCGATTTTAACACTTCTAATTTTGATTTATTGTCTACTACAATCTTTTCTGCAGATGTATTTTCTGGTTGTTTATGGATAGTCTCTTCATTCACAGAATTATCTAATTTTTGGTTGCCAAGAGCAGCTAGTTCTAAAAGCATATTTGCTTCTTCGGGGGCTTCTAAAGCCAATTTTCCTAGTACTGGACATCGCTTAAAAACCTCCTCTGCGCTCATGGCTATCTCTATAGTGCCGTCTGCTAGCTGGTGTTTATATACCGTTTCCGCACCCATACTCATACGACTATTGCTCTGTGCCTGCGGTTTCTATGCCTATATATTGGCTAATTGATTTTTGCAGGGCGCCCTTCATGGCGTCGTATCTGGGGTCTTCTGGGCTCATTGACTCAAAACCAACCAAATAGGGCAGTGCATGCTCGTCACAGATTTCTAAAAAATCTCTAGCTTGTATAACACCATTGCCTGTAGATATTTCTTGGCTCGCTAGGTGGTCTAAACCTAGGAGCCTTAAATATTTTTCACCTTCGTGTTCTGGTTGTCCGATTTGTTCCATACTCATCTACTCCACTATATCAAAAAGAGTTTAAAACTCCCCGATACTCATTATATGTAATTGACCTTCGTTTTGCATGGCTAATCGACGAGCGTCAATAATTGACTGTACACCCGCTTCATGTTCTGCAATTTCTTCTGGACTAAAAACAACTTCAGGGTGATCCATAACGTATATTAGCCATTGACCTAGTTCTTCGGCAGACTGAGGTTTACTGCCATAAACAATTTGCATTCCTTCTTTGCCTGGTGTGTTACGTCTGGCGCCCATTACTGATTGCTGAGCCGTCAAATATTCATTTCTTTCTTCTTCTGACAGTGAAGCAACGGCATCACGGACATCTCGCATAACTAATTTGCTAAGTTCTTCTGGTGTTGGTTCTATTTCTTTAGACATTGCGTACTCCTATGATTTCCTTCTTATTGTGGCTGAGGCTAATATTAATGCTGTGATTGCAAAACTGGCTACAATTATTAAATCTTTGGTTAAATCAGATGTCCAGTTGGGATAAACTGTAATGATTTTCATAGCCTCAACACTGTAGGTTAACGGCATAATGTCTGAAAGCCAATGTAAAAATTGCGCCATTTCTGACCTGACGATGAATAGTCCGCAAAGCAGTAGTTGCGGCAGAATAAATGCTGGCAAAAATTGCACGGCCTGAAATTCGGTTTTTGCAAAGGCGCTAGTAAACAGCCCCATGGCTGTACCCAAAAAGGCCGACAGTATAGCCACAATTATGGTCGAGAGTGCGCCACCCATCACACTTACGTCCAGCACCAGCAACATTACAGCACTTGCTACCACGGCTTGGAGTAAACCAAGTATGCAAAAGGCAATAGCGTAGCCAAAGATAAAATCAGGTTTAGTTATTGGCATGGTCATTAGTCTATCCAGCGTTCCGCTACTGCGTTCACGAAGTGTAACAATAGATGTAATCAGAAACATCATCATCATTGGGAAAATACCCAATAACATAGGCGCAATGTGTTCAAAAACTAAAGGTCGTCCATCGTAAACGTACTTTAGTAGTGTCAAAAGTACGGGCGGTACAACAAAAATTAGTGCAATCGTTCGGTGGTCATGGCGTAGTTGATTGAGCACCCTGTTTGAGGTAGCAAGGGTTTTGTGTATGCTCATTTATTTGCTCCAACTAATTTAAGAAAGCTTTCTTCAACAGAATTAGTATTTGTGCGTCTTAGTAAATCTCTGGGTGCACTATGCGCAATTAAAGACCCGTCTCGTATGAGAACTAGGTCATCGCATCTCTGTGCCTCATCCATAGAATGACTAGAGATAATTAGTGTTGTGCCCAGGCTAGCTAATTGGTCAAATAGTTTCCAAATTTTTCCCCGCAATACTGGGTCCAGTCCAACTGTTGGTTCGTCCAATACCATAAGTTTCGGTGAACCGATTAGCGCAATGGCTAATGATACCCTCTGTTTTTCTCCTCCAGATAAATTGCTTACCAAACTATCAGTTTTGTTAGTCATATCCACGGCCGTAAGTACATCGCTAATTATTTCTGCAGACTTTTTCTTTGGCTGGCCGGACATAGTTACAAAATATTTTAGATTTTCTTTTACCGTTAGGTCTGGGTAGACTGATAATTCCTGGGTCATATAACTAACTTGTTTGCGTAAAGCTGGTGCACCTGCAGGTGCACCAAAAACAGTTATCTCACCCGAAGTAATACGTAAGTTGCCCACAATTCCACGGATTAAAGTAGTTTTCCCAGCTCCAGATGGCCCAATAATCCCAACTGTCTTGCCAAGGGGGAGTTCCAGATTGATATTTTTTAGCGCCCGAAAACCGCCTCCTAAGACAACCGACAAATTTTTTATTTTAATCGCAGGTTCCATCACATCAATCATAACAAATTTTAAAACAGTAAATATTGATAATTTAGTATTTAACAGATATAATCATTGAAAGTTATGCGGGCATAGCTCAGTT
>JAYUAP010000172.1:0-1009 GCA_043741255.1 Candidatus Saccharimonadota bacterium
CGCATAGTGGCTAGCACTTGGTCACCGGCGACTTTAGGAATCATCAAATCTAGTAGCACTAAGGTCGGTTTCTCTTTTTCGATGATTGCCAAGGCTTGCTCACCGTCATAAGCGCTAAAAATCTTGTAGCCCAATATCTCTAGTCGTACTTTATAAATTTCAGCCAATGCTTCGTTGTCTTCTACAATCACCACCTTCGGTCCACTACCAAATATACCCATAATGTTTTTATTTTATGCTACTTGGCTGATTTTTACTAATCCCTAAAGAATTTACCGCCCCAAGCCTTCTATTGAGGGTCGATTGCTTCTAGTTCTACATCTTCTTCTTGGTCGGCGGGCTTAAGAATGTTGTCGACCAGTTGGTCGAGCTGGTCATTAGATAAATTAGCTTTTACGGCGTAGCCCTCTATACCTTGGTCACGCAGACCAACAGGTGCGTCAGCCTCATTAAGATTAGAGATAATTTGCACTTTTATGTCTTTGCCCCAATCGTTGGCACGCATTCGCTTCAAGATTTCATCACCGGCAATTACTGGCACCATCAAATCAAGCAAAACCAAATTTGGTGATTCATTTTTTATTAAGTTCAAAGCAGTTAGACCGTCATGTGCGACAAAACACTTGTACCCAATAATTTCTAGCCTGCTTTTATAAATATCTGCCAGAGCGATGTTGTCTTCTACTATTACAACTTTTTGCGATGCACCAAATTTATCCATAATACTAAAATACTACCTCAAAAAGTATGTATAGCAAAATCCTAATGCTTAATGTTATATTTTAAGCAATGTTTGAATTTACTTTGCCTGATACAGCGCTTGATATTGCTTTACTGCTAATCCGAATCATCGTCGGAATTACATTTATATTGGGGGCCCAAAACAAGAGTAAAAACATACGGAAGTTTGCCAAGGGCAACGGCATACCAGTGCCTATGGCAGTAGTCGTAACATTTGGCGAACTGTTTGCTGGGCTAGGTGTACTGCTGGGAATTTTGCCTCAAATTG